>SCVT01000100.1 GCA_004296815.1 Reyranella sp.
GCTCTTCCGATCTAGCGCCGGCACCAGCAACAGGGCGACAAATGCGGCGAACGTCGCCGCGCGAACGGATAACATGAACTCTCCCCACGAATGACGAACGAACGCGACGCCCTTGGGTGCGTCGCGGCTTCAGCTGTCAGACGTGGGAGGGTGGGCCGCGCGGCCGGTGTGGCCCGTCGCGGATGCCGACGGGCGTAAGGATGTCGAGGTCGGCCGCGAAGACGAGGCTCGTGGCGACGAGCTCGACCGTGACGAAAGCCGGCGAGGGCTCGGCCAGGACAGGTGCATGGGCAAGGCCCAGGCAGCACTCGTGGACCTTGTTCGACGCCGGGACCGGGGCCGGCGTGCCGTCCTCCTGTGTCGGCGGCAGGCAGAAGACGCCCCAGAGCGCGGCCGCGGCCTGCGGACCGCCGTCGCGCATCATCGCGGCGTGAGCGAGCGGCTGCAGGAAATTGAGCGTGATCGCAAACAGCGCCGCGGCGAAAGCCGCCGCGCGCCAGCCCTGGTCGGGTCGTCTGCGATCCATGGCCAATTCTACGGGCCCGGGGCGTGCCGCCTCAAGCGGCGATGTCATTCAAAGTGTCGCATCGCGGCGGCGAAGCGACTATGGTCGCCGCCGTTTTCACGAGTGAGGAGCTTCGAGCGATGGGAAGGAACGACATGCCGCGTGCGATCGCCAACATCCTGGACAGCGGCGCCTTCTGGTTCGTAGCGCGCCTGGTGTTGACCTTCGTGTTCTGGGGCGCCGCCCTCGGCAAGATCGCCGACTTCCCTGGCAGCGTCGCCGAGCTCTCGGCGCTCAGGATCGAGCCGGCGAAGCTGATGGCCGTCTTCCTGATCGTGACCCTGCTCGTGGGCTCGCTGATGATCCTGCTCGATCGCTGGCTGTGGCTGGGCTGCGGCATCCTGAGCGGCTTCCTCGTGGTCGCCATCGTGCTCGCTCATCACTTCTGGACGATGCAGGACCCCGATCGGACGATCCACTTCCGCGTCGCCACCGAGCATGTCTCGTTGATCGGCGGCTTCATGGCGCTGGCGATCGCCGGCCGTCTGCGCGACCTGCGACGGCGCTGAGGCCTCAGTCGAGCAGGGCAGCCAGCCGCTTGTCGCGCGTACGGCGCGCGTAGGCGTGCAGCAGCCACATCGCGCCGCCCTGGAAGCCATGCAGCACGCGCCGCCCGTCGCGCGCCTCCTCGAGGAAGCGGGCGAGCGGGACCTCGTGCGTGAGGATGACCTCGCCGTCGTCGAGGTGCGGCTCGGCGACCTTGCGGGCATCGAGTGCCAGGAAGCAGTGCACGGAATTGTCGAGGCGCGGCGCGTTGGCGAGGAAGCTGCCCAGCGGCTGCCAGTCCTCGGCCGCGAAGCCGGTCTCCTCGCGCAGCTCGCGCTTCATCGCCGCCATCGGTTCCTCGGGCGTGTCGTGGATGCCGCTCGGCAGCTCGACCACCACGCGGCGCCCGCCATGGCGATATTCCTCGACCAGGACGATGTTGCCGTCGTGCGTGAGGGCGATGCAGGTCACCCAGTCGGGCTGCTCGATGACGTGGAATGGCGTGAGCACGCGGCCATTGGGGAGCTCCACCGTGTCGGAGCGCAGCGCCAGCCAGCGGTCGCGATAGGGATACTTCGACTCGAGCACCTTCCACGGCGCAACGGCCTTGCCTTCCTTCGACATCAGACTGCCGTCCAGCCGCCGTCGACCACGAGCTCGGCGCCGGTGACGTAGGACGATTCGTCGGAGGCCAGGAACAGGATCGCGTTGGCGACCTCGTCGACCTCGCCGGCGCGGCCGAGCGGCACGCCCTTCAGGGTCTTGGCGCGCTGCACCGGATCGGCAGTGCGGCCCGAGGTGCGCATCGGCGGCATCAGGCCGGGATGCACCGAGTTCACGCGGATGTTCTCCTTGCCGTGCTGTGCGGCACCCGCTTTGGTCATGAGCCGCACCGCGCCCTTGGAGGCGTTGTAGCCGACATGAATATAGGCCTGGCCGACGAGGCCGGAGATCGAGGAGAGGTTGATGACCGATCCCGGCCGGCCGGTCTTGCGCATCGCGGCGATGCCGTACTTCATGCCGAGGAAGACGCCGGTCGAGTTGATGTCCATCAATTTGTGCCAGAGCGCGGTGTCGTAGAGATCCTCGGCCGCCGATCCCGAGATGCCGGCATTGTTGACCAGCACGTCGAGGCCGCCATGGGCGGCGACCGTCTTGTCGACCGCCGCCTGCCACTCGGCTTCCTTCGTGACGTCGAGATGGACGTAGCCCGCTGTGCCGCCGGCCTTCTTTATCTCCGCGACGACGGCCTCGCCCTCGGCGTCCAGCACATCGGCGACCATCACGGCCTTGGCGCCCTCGCGGGCGAACAGGCGGGCCGTCGCCGCCCCCATGCCGCCCGCCGCGCCGGTGACCAGCGCGACCTTGCCCTTCATACGCGTGCCCATACTTCTTTTCCTCCTGCCCCTAGGCCAGCTTGAGGCCGATGATGCCGGCCACGATCAGGCCGATCGAAGCAATGCGCAGGGCCGATGAGGAATCGCCGAAGGCCAGGATGCCGACGGTGAAGGCGCCGACCGCGCCGATGCCGGTCCAGACGGCATAGGCCGTGCCCATCGGGATGGTGCGCTGTGCCCACAAAAGCAGCGCGCCGCTCGCTGCCATGGCAACGATGGCGAAGACGATCCACCACGGACGGGCACCCTCTTCGGTCCAGCCGAGCTTGAGGCCGACCGGCCAGCCGATCTCGCAGATTCCCGCCAGAACCAGATAAATCCAAGCCATGTTGTCTCTCCCCTAGGGCCGCGACGTCGTTGACGGCGGCTTCACAGCCTGTAACCATCTGAGGATTGCACGCATCTTGCAGTATAGCGAGGGCGTGGCCGGGGAAGGGCATCCAAGAGTTGGGAGTGTTAAGATGAACGAACGTGAACTGCGCGGCCTCATCGGTAAGGTGAAGGCCGGCAAGCTGTCGCGACGTGGGTTCGTGCAGCGCATGATGGCGGTGGGCATCGCCGCGCCGATCTCGGCGCAGCTCCTCGTCGCCTCGGGCGTCGCGATGGCGCAGAGCCCGTCGACCTACAAGCCGACCAAGCGCGGCGGCGGCGGCCCGCTCAAGGTCCTGTGGTGGCAGGGCCCGACGCTTCTCAATCCGCATTTCGCCGTCGGCACCAAGGACCAGGACGGCTCGCGCCTGTTCTACGAGCCGCTCGCGGCCTGGGACAATGACGGCAACCTGCAGCCCAAGCTCGCGGCCGTTATCCCGACCAAGGAGAACGGCGGCATCGCGGCCGACGGCAAGTCGGTGACGTGGAAGCTGAAGCAGGGCGTCACCTGGCACGACGGCAAGCCGTTCACCGCCGACGACGCCGTCTTCAACTGGGAATATGCCAAGGATCCGGCGACCGCCGCGGTCACCATCGGCTCGTACCAGGACGTCGTGGTCGAGAAGGTCGACCAGTACACGATCGTCGTGAAGTTCGCGAAGCCGACGCCGTTCTGGGCCGACGCCTTCGTCGGCACGCGCGGCATGCAGATCCCCAAGCACCTGTTTGCGGACTTCATCGGTGCCAAGTCGCGCGACGCACCCACCAACCTGAAGCCGGTCGGCACCGGCCCCTACATGTTCAAGGACTTCAAGCCGGGCGACCTGGTGACGGGCGTCATCAACCCGAACTACCACCAGGCCAACAAGCCGTTCTTCGATTCGATCGAGATGAAGGGCGGCGGCGACGCCGTCTCGGCGGCGCGCGCCGTGCTGCAGACCGGCGAGTTCGACTTCGCCTGGAACATGCAGGTCGAGGACGAGATCCTGAGCCGCCTGGAGAAGGGCGGTAAGGGCCGCGTGCAGGTCACGCCGGGCGGCAACATCGAGCACATCCAGTTCAACACCACGGATCCCTGGACCGAGGTCGACGGCGAGCGCTCGAGCATCAAGACCAAGCATCCGACGCTCAGCGATCCCGCCGTGCGCAAGGCAATCGCGCTGATCGTCGACAACAAGTCGATCGAGCAGCACATCTATGGCCGCACCGGCCCGGCGACGCGCGACTTCCTCAACAACCCGTCGCGTTTCCGCTCGAAGGACAACCCGGTCGAGTTCAACGTCGACAAGGCGAACGAGATCCTCGACAAGGCCGGCTGGGCCAAGGGTGCCGACGGCATCCGCGCCAAGGACGGCAAGAAGCTCAAGTTCGTCTACCAGACCTCGATCAACCAGCCGCGCCAGAAGACCCAGGCCATCGTCAAGCAGTCGGCCCAGAAAGCCGGCATCGACATGGAGCTGAAGTCGGTGACGGCCTCGGTGTTCTTCTCGTCCGACGTGGCCAACCCGGACACCTACACCAAGTTCTACTGCGACCTTCAGATGTACACGACGACCATGTCGCAGCCCGATCCGCAGGTGTTCATGAACCAGTTCACCTCGTGGGAAGTCGCCACGAAGGACAACAAGTGGCAGGGCCGCAACATCACGCGCTGGCGCAACGAGGAGTACGACAAGATCTTCCGTGCCTCCGAGTCGGAGCTCGATCCGGTCAAGCGCACGGCCATGTACATCAAGATGAACGACATGGCGGTTCAGGATCTCGCCGTGATGGGCGTCGTGCAGCGCCCGACGGTGTCGGCGCTGGCCAGCAAGCTCAACGCCAACATCAGCGGCTGGGACAACAACACCTCGGACCTCAGCGACTGGTTCAAGGACGCCTAAGTCCAGAACGCCCTTCCCGCCGTCCAGGCGGGGAGGGCTTTTCTTTATAGGTCCATGGCGTGAGCAGGCAGTACGTAATTCGGAAGCTTCTCATCATGATCCCGAGTCTGCTCGGGATCAGCATTGTGCTGTTCTCGCTGCTGGCGATGGCGCCCGGCGATCCGTTCGAGGAGCTGGCGACCAACCCGGCGATTCCGCCGGAGGTGCGCGCCAACCTGCGCGCCAAGTTCGGCCTCGATGACCCGGTCTGGATGCGCTACTGGCACTGGCTCATCGCCATGATGCAGGGCGACTGGGGCTTCTCGTTCGTGAGCCGCATGGACGTCAGCACGCTGATCCTGCAGCGCCTGCCGGTGACGCTGGTGGTGATCGGCGCCTCGCAGATCCTGGCCATCGCCGTGGCGCTCCCGGTGGGCGTGCTGGCCGCGACCCGGCCCTATTCGCTGTTCGACCAGATCGCCAACACCTTCGCCTTCATCGGCTTCTCGCTGCCGACCTTCTTCACCGGCCTGGTGCTGATCCTGATCTTCTCGATCCAGCTCGACTGGCTGCCCTTCGTCTACCGGGCCGACATCAGTGCGACCGGCTGGGCGTTCTACTGGGAGCACATCAAGCAGTCGATCATGCCGGTCACCGTGCTCGGCCTCTTCCAGGGCGCGGCGCTGGTGCGCTTCGTGCGCTCCTCGGTGCTCGACGTCATCCGGCTCGACTATGTCACCACGGCGCGCTCCAAGGGCATCGGCGAGCGCAAGGTCATCACCAAGCACGTCGTGCGCAACGCCCTGATCCCGGTGGTCACGCTGGTGGCGCTGCAGATGCCGATCGTGTTCGGCGGCGCCGTCGTCACCGAGCAGATCTTCCGCGTGCCCGGCATCGGCTCGCTGCTGATCTCGGCGATGCTCGCCAACGACACGCCGGTCGTCATGGGCGTCACTTTCGTATCCGCCTGCCTCGTCGTCCTCTTCAACCTCATTGCAGACATCCTCTATGGCTGGCTCGACCCCCGCATCGCTTTCCGCTGAGGCGCCCGTCGCCGCGGTGGCCGCTGCTGCGCCTGCGCGCAAGCGGCAGCCATTTTCGCCGTGGCAGGAGGCCTGGCGCCGGTTCCGCCGCCACAAGATGGCGCTGTTCAGTGGCATCGCGCTGGCGCTGATCGTCGGCGCCGTGTTGCTGGGGCCGCTGCTGTGGCCGGTGCCGATCAACGAGATCGACTTCACCGCCAAGCTGCAGGGACCGTCGTGGAAGCATCCGCTCGGTACTGACGATCTCGGGCAGGACCTGCTGGCCCGCCTGATCTACGGCGGCCGCATCTCGATCGCCGTCGGCGTCGCCGCCATGATCGTGGCGATCGTGGTTGGCGTGCTGGTCGGCGCCATCGCCGGCATGGCGAGCGGCCGCGTCGACGCCGCCCTGATGTGGGTCACCGACCTCTTCCTCTCGCTGCCGCAGCTTCCGCTGCTGCTGCTGGTCATCTACCTGTTCCGCGACTCCGTGAAGGGCGTGCTGGGCGTCGAGGGCGGTGCCTTCGTCCTGATCGTTGCGGTGATCGGCGGCACGCGCTGGATGTCGGCGGCTCGCCTGGTTCGCGCGCAGTTCCTCAGCTTGCGCGAGAAAGAGTTCGTCGAGGCGGCCCGGGCGCTCGGTGCCTCGCGGGTTCGCCAGGTCGTGCAGCACATCCTGCCCAATGCGCTGGGTCCGGTGATCGTCGTCGCCACGATCGACATCGCCGCCGCCATCATCGCCGAATCGACCCTGTCGTTCCTCGGCCTCGGCTTCCCGTCCGACGTGCCGACCTGGGGCAGCGTGCTGCGCGACGCCAAGGACTATCTCGACATCGCGCCGCACTGGGCGCTGTTTCCCGGCGCGCTGATCTTCATCACCGTGCTGGCCATCAACTTCATCGGCGACGGTTTGCGCGACGCGCTCGATCCGCGGCGAGTCCTCTAGACCTGGTGTAGCGTGGCCGAACCTCTGCTGGATATCCGCGGTCTCAAGACCTGGTTCAAGACCGACGACGGCATGGTGCGTGCCGTCGACGGCGTCGACCTGCACATCGATCGCGGCGAGACCTTGGGCGTGGTGGGCGAGTCGGGCTGCGGCAAGACCGTGACGGCGCGCTCGGTGCTGAAGCTGATCGACATGCCGCCCGGCCGCTTCGAGGAAGGCAAGATCCTGTGGCAGGGCAGGGACCTGATCCCGCTCGAGCAGGACGAGATGAACAAGATCCGCGCCCGCGAGATCGCCATCATCTTCCAGGAGCCGATGACCTCGCTCAACCCGGTCTACACGGTGGGCGACCAGATCGCCGAGGTGATCGAGCTGCACCAGAAGCTTTCGCGCAAGCAGGCGATGGCCGGCGCCGCCGAGATGCTGCGGCTGGTCAACATCCCCAACCCGCAGCGCCGCGTGAACGACTATCCGCACCAGTTCTCCGGCGGCATGCGCCAGCGCGTGATGATCGCCATGGCGCTGTCCTGCCAGCCCAAGCTCCTGATCGCCGACGAGCCGACTACGGCGCTCGACGTCACCATCCAGGCGCAGATCCTGGAGCTGATGCAGGAGATGAAGGAACGCTTCGGCATGGCGATCATGCTGATCACCCATGCGATGGGCGTGGTCGCCGAGACCTGCCAGAGGGTGACGGTGATGTACGCCGGCAAGGTCGTCGAGGAGGCGCCGGTCGAGGCGCTGTTCGGCAACCCGCGGCACCCCTACACGCAGGGGCTCATCCGCTCGATCCCGCGCGTCGACCGCGCCGCCGAGAAGAAGCAGCGGCTCGAGGCGATCGCCGGCACGGTGCCGAGCCTGCTCGATCCGCCGCCCGGCTGCCGCTTCGCCTCGCGCTGCAAGTTCGCCATGGATGTCTGCACCCAGGCCATGCCGCCCCTCAAGGAGGTCGGCCCCGGTCACTATGTGAGGTGCGTGCTGTGAGCGAGCCGCTTCTTTCGGTCAAGGATCTGCGCAAGCACTTCGCGGTGCGTGGCGGCATCCTTTCGCGCGTCGTCGACAAGGTCCACGCCGTCGACGGCGTCAGCTTCGACATCGCCGCGGGCGAGACGCTCGGCCTGGTGGGCGAGTCGGGTTGCGGCAAGTCGACGACCGGCCGCTGCATCCTGCGCCTGATCGAGCCCAGCTCCGGCGAGGTCTATTTCCAGGGCGCCGACGTCACGAAGATGAACCATGGCGCGCTGCAGGCGCTGCGCCGCGACATGCAGATCATCTTCCAGGATCCCTACGCGTCGCTGAATCCGCGCCTCACCGTGGGTGCGATCATCGGCGAGGCGCTCACCATCCACAATCTCGCGGCGTCGCGGCAGGCGCTCGAGGATCGCGTGGTGCAGCTCCTCGAGACGGTGGGCCTGCAGCCCGACCATATGCGCCGCTTCCCGCACGAATTCTCGGGCGGCCAGCGCCAGCGCATCGGCATCGCCCGCGCGCTCGCCGTCGAGCCCAAGCTGCTGATCTGCGACGAGCCGGTCTCCGCGCTCGACGTCTCGATCCAGGCGCAGGTCATCAACCTGCTGGAGGACCTGCAGGAGCAGTTCGGCCTCACCTATCTCTTCATCGCCCACGACCTCAGCGTGGTGGAGCACATCTCCACGCGCATCGCCGTGATGTATCTCGGCCGCGTCGTCGAGATCGCGCCGGCGCGCGACCTCTACGACACGCCGCTGCATCCCTATTCGGAGGCGCTGCTCTCGGCCGTGCCGATCCCCGATCCGACGGTGAAGCGCAAGCGCATCATGCTCGAGGGCGACGTGCCCAACCCGATCCGGCCGCCTTCGGGCTGCCACTTCCACACGCGCTGCCCGATCGCCAAGCCCGACTGCTCGCAGCGCGCGCCGGTTCTTGAGGAGAAGCGGCCGGGCCACTGGGCGGCCTGCCACTACCGGGGCTAGCCAAGTAAGCTAGGCGGCGCGCTTCGTCGTCTTGCGCCACCGCGCCGGCGGCATGCCGTAGGCGCGCGAGAAGGCCCGGCTGAAGGCGGCTTCGGTGCCGTAGCCCGCATCGTAGCCGATCGCGGCGACCGACTTGGCCGTCGAGCTCAGTTCCGAGCTCGCGAGATAGAGCCGCCAGTCCCGCACGTAGCGCATCGGCGAGGTCCCGAGGACGGCCTCGAAACGCTCGCCCAAGGCGGTGCGGGAGAGGGCCGACGCCTTGGTGAGTCGCTCAAGCGTCCAGGCGCGTTTCGGGTTCTCGTGGATCACCGAGAGGCAGCGCCCCACGGCGGGGTCGGCAAGTGCTGCCAGCCAACCGCTGGCGCCAGACCGTGCCGTGGCGATCTCGTGGCGCAGCAGCTCGATGAAGGTGATCTCGGTCAGCCGCTCCAGCATCGAGAGGCTGCCGGTCCGCGGGCTGTCGGCCTCGGCGATGATCTGGGCGATGGTGGCGCGCAGCCAGCCGGCATCGGCCGAGGCGTGCGTCTTCACATGCAGCAGGCGCGGCAGGGCCTCGCGCAGCGGCTGGAAGTTCATGGCGTCGCATTGCAGGAAGCCGCACAGCAGACGGACCTGCGGGCCGCGGTCGCCGTAGCGCAGGACCGGCAGGTCGCGCCACGGCTTGGGCGGCAGGTCCTTGACCGGCGTCACGAGCCGGCCGCCTCCGCCCGCGCCGAGCTGGTGGCCGGTGCCGAACGGGAAGGCCACGATATCGCCCTGCTCGAGGACGGTCTCGACGCCCTCCATCTTCATCCAGCAGGTGCCCTCGACGACGATATGGAAAGGGATCGTGCTCGACGGGCCTTCGGCCATCTTGGCGAGCGAGGGCGCCGCATCGGTCTCCCAGTCGCCCATCGGCATGAAGCAGAACTGCACGGCGCCGGTCAGCCGGATCGTGCGCAGCAGGTCCGACAGCACGTCCTCGGCCGGCAGGCCAGCGCCGAAGCGCCCCGGAGTTCCGATCAATTCTTTCGACGATCCAGCCAAAGACCTTGCCGCTCCCGGTTCGTAGAAGGCCGCATACCAATGCAGGAGCCGTAGTATCACCATGCAGGCAGAAACCGACAAGGTCGTGATCGTGATCACCAGGGGCATCGAATCGGACCTGTCGTCCGCCGCCTTCGCCGTCGCCAACGGCGGCCTCACCGCCGGGATGAAGGTCTCGGTCTTCCTGACGAGCACGGCGATCGACCTGGTGCGGCGCGGCGGGCACGGCGTCACGCAGGCGGCCCCGTTCAAGCCGCTGCGGGAGCTGATCGAGAACTTCCAGAAGCGCGGCGGCACGATCTGGGTGTGTCCGCCCGGCGCCGAGGCGCGCGGCTACGGCAAGGACGACCTGATCGACGGCGTCGTGATCGCTGGATCGAGTGCGATCTTCGGCGAGATCAAGCAGGGCGCCGCGACGCTCTCGTTCTGATGCTCATGGGAGGGGGGATTGGTGCCCGCTGCTGGACTTGAACCAGCACGGCCTTGCGGCCTCGGGATTTTAAGTCCCGTATGTCTACCATTCCATCAAGCGGGCCCAGCGAGCAGATTGGCCGGGAGAACTTAAGCGGCGAAGCGCCCCGGTGAAAGCGCGGCCTCAGTGACGCCGAGGTCGGCCACGTCCTTCGGTAAGCCCTTGCCGAGCGCGAGGCTCGCGGCGAGCTGGCCCGCGGCGTAGCCGGTCTGGATGCCATAGCCGCCCTGGCCCGCCAGCCAGAAGAAGCCCTCGACCACGGGGTCGTAGCCCGCCACCAGGTTCTTGTCGGAAACGAAGCTGCGGAGCCCCGCCCACTTGTTCTTGATGCGGCGGATCTGCAGCGTGGTGCCGGTCTCGATGCGGTCGACGGCGATGGCCACGTCCATCTCCTCGGGCTGCGCGTCGCAGGGCTCAGACGGCGTCTCGTCGGCGGGCGAGGCGAGGAACTGGCCGACCTCGGGCTTGATGTACCAGGTCTCGTCGAAGTCGATGACCATCGGCAGATTCGCGATGTCGAGTCCGAGAGGCGCGTCGAAGGTGAAGGCTGTGCGGCGCTTCGGGACGAGCCCGACGGGCACGCAGCCCGCCAGCCCGCCCAGCACATCGGCCCAGGCGCCGGCGGCGTCGATGATGTTGGCGGCCCCGACTTCCTCGCCGTCCTTCAGCCAGATCGTCCAGCGGCCGTCGCGGCGGTCGAGCGCAGTGACCTCCGAGTTGAGCCGCAGCACTGCGCCCGCGGCGCGCGCGCCCTTGAGGAAGCCGCCGTGGATCGCGGCCACATCCATGTCGTCAGCCTCGGGCTCGAATATCGCGCCGCCGCCTGCCGTCTCGGCCTTGAGCAGCGGCTGCAGCTTCAGCGCCTCGGCGGGCTCCAGCCAGCGCACGCTCGGCACCAGCCTCGCGTAGTCGGCCGCCGACTTCTGCATCGCCGCCTTCTGCTCGGCGCGGCCTGCGATCAGGGCGCCGCGCGGCGTC
Organism: Reyranella sp.; assembly: GCA_004296815.1. Classification (GTDB taxonomy): domain Bacteria; phylum Pseudomonadota; class Alphaproteobacteria; order Reyranellales; family Reyranellaceae; genus Reyranella. The sequence continues at coordinate 11,076 of SCVT01000100.1, forward strand.
AGCAGCGGATGGTCGGCAAAGCCCTGCGGCGGGTTCCGGTAGAAACGGCCCGAAGCCACGGTGATGGCGCGGATCTCGGCGCTGCCATAGGTCTCCGAGTGCAGCGCCGCGGACCGGCCCGTCGTGTGATAAGCCGCGACATGCTCGCGCTCCAGGATGACCACCTTGGCGTTCGGGGCGAGATGGAAGGCGGCGGACACCCCGGCGATGCCGGCGCCGACGATGGCGAAATCGAAATCCTGCATGGGCGGCACATTGCAAGGTCGATGCCGTGCCTGCAATAGTCGCCATCCAATGAATATCGCCCATCTTCTGCTGGGCTCCGCTCAGGAGTTCCGCGACCTGCCGGCGCTGGCGCGCGGCACGGCGCCGTACCTCAACTACCGCGACCTCTGGCGCAGGGTCTCGGTGATGAGCACGCACCTCACCGGCCGCTTCGGGCTCGCGCGTGGCGATCGCGTGGCCTTCGCCATGACCAACTGCGTCGAGTCCATCGAGGTCATGTACGCGATCTGGCACGCCGGCCTCTGCGCCGTGCCGATGAATGCCAAGCTCCATCCCAAGGAGTTCGCCTTCATTCTCGAGAACTCGGGCGCCAAGCTCTGCTTCGTGACGCCCGATCTCGCCGAGGACATCGCCGAGGCGGCGAAGGAGGCGCCCGATCTGAAGGAGATCGTGGACGTCACCACGCGCTCCTACACCTTCATGGCCGTGGGCGATCCGTCGCCGATCGCCACCGTCGAGCCGACCGAGCTCGCCTGGCTTTTCTACACATCGGGCACCACCGGCCGGCCCAAGGGCGCGATGCTCAGCCATCGCAACCTGCTGGCGATGACGCTCAACTACTATGCCGACGTCGACCGTCCGCCGCCCGGCGGCTCGATCGTGCACGCAGCGCCCATCAGCCACGGCTCGGGCCTGTGGAACTTCGCCATGCTGGCGCGGGGCTCGGTGCAGGTGTTCCCTGAGAGCGGCAAATACGAGGTGCCCGAGACCGTCGAGCTGATGAACCGCTGGCCGCAGTGCTCGATCTTCCTGGCGCCCACCATGGTGAAGCGCCTGATCGAGCACGGCAGCGTCGCCGACCTGAAGCCGGACGCGCTGCGCCTCATCACCTACGGCGGCGCGCCGATGTATGTCTCCGACCTCAAGCGCGCCCTCGACCTGCTCGGCAACAAGCTGATGCAGCTCTACGGCCAGGGCGAGAGCCCGATGACCATCACGCATCTCAGCCGCGAGTATCATTGGGACCGTACCCATCCGCGCTGGGAGCAGCGGCTCGCCTCGGCCGGCCGCGCCGATTCCTGCATGGAGGTGCGCGTCGTCGACGAGGAGGGGCGGCAGCTCCCCGTCGGCGAAGTGGGCGAGATCATCTGCAAGGGCGATCCCGTGATGGCAGGCTACTGGAACAACCCCGAGGCCACGGCACGATCACTGCGCGATGGCTGGCTGTGGACCGGCGATGTCGGCGCCTTCGACGAGGAGGGGCTGCTGACGCTCAAGGACCGCTCCAAGGACATGATCATCTCGGGCGGCTCGAACATCTATCCGCGCGAGATCGAGGACGTGCTGAACCTGCATCCCGCGGTCGCCGAATGCTCTGTCGTCGGGCGGCCGCATCCCGAGTGGGGCGAGGAGGTCGTGGCCTTCGTCGTCTCGCGCACCGGCAAGCCCTTCGCGCCGGCCGAGCTCGACAAGCTCTGCCTCGACAACATCGCGCGCTTCAAACGGCCGAAGGACTACCGCTTCGTGGACGCGCTGCCGAAGAACAACTACGGCAAGATTCTCAAGACGGAGCTCCGCAAGCTCCTCTAAGCTTCGCCAAACGATCCAGGAGGAAACGACATGGGCAGCATGATCGACTTCAAGCGGCCGGACGGCTCGACCTGCAAGGGCTATGTCGCCGAGGCCGGCAAGGGCAAGCCGGGCATCGTCGTGATCCAGGAATGGTGGGGTCTCAACGACCAGATCTGCGGCGTCGCCGACCGCTTCGCGCGTGCAGGATTCAATGCGCTGGCGCCCGACCTCTACAAAGGCCGCGTGACGCAGAAGCCCGACGAGGCCAACCACATGATGAGCGGTCTCGACTTCGTCGGCGCCTCGGACCAGGACATCGCCGGCGCCGTGAAGCATCTCGCCGGGATGGGCGGCAAGGTCGGCGTGATGGGCTTCTGCATGGGCGGCGCGCTCACAATCGCAGCCTGCGCGCGCATCGGCGGCATCTCCTGCGGCGTGCCCTTCTACGGCATCCCGCCGGGCCAGCTTGCCGACCCGGCCAAGATCAAGGTGCCGCTGCAGGGCCACTTCGCCAACAAGGACGACTGGTGCACGCCGGCCGCCGTCGACGCGCTCGAGAAGGCGATGAAGGCGGCGGGCCAGAGCCCGGAGATCCATCGCTACGACGCGGCGCACGCCTTCTCCAACGAACGCAGCGAGGCCTACGACGTGAAGTCCGCCAGCGCCGCGTGGGAGCGCATGCTGCCGTTCCTGAAGAAGCACCTCTGAGCCTGAGGCCTTCCTTCGGCCTGGTGATCGTCGGGCTGGGCGCCTCGCTCGCCCCGCTCGACATCGCCGTCAACGTGGCGCTGCCGGCCATCACCGGCCACTTCCGGCTGGCGCTGACCGACGTGCAGTGGCTGGTGATCTGCTACGTGCTGGTCTACGGCTCGCTGATGCTGGTCGCCGGCAAGTTGGGTGACTTGTTCGGCCACCGCCTCGTCTTCCAGATCGGACTCCTGGTTTCTGCCGTGGGCTGTGCGGCCTGTGCCGCCGCGCCCGACTGGCCGCTCTTCCTGTGGGCGCGTGCGGTACAGGGGATCGGCACGGCGCTGGCGCTCGCCTGCACACCGGCGCTCGCCACCTCGCTGTTTCCCGAGAGCGAGCGGACCAAGGCCCTGGCGGGCTTCGCCAGCGCCATGGCGCTCGCCGCCGCGGTCGGCCCGTTCCTGGGCGGCGCGCTGGTCGAGCTGTGGGGCTGGCCCGCCGTCTACTGGGTGCGCGTGCCGATCGCGCTCGTGACCCTCGCGCTGTCGGCCCTCCTGCCGTCACCCAAGCGCGAGGCGAGGCCGTTCGATGCGCCGGGCGCGCTGCTGCTCGCCGCCACCATGAGCTCGCTGCTGCTGTCGCTGGTCTTCTCCCAGCGCCGCGAGATCCCGGGCCTGTGGGCGCTCGTCCTGTTCGCCGTATCGCTCGGGCTGCTGCTCGCCTATGTGCGGCGCGCCAACCGCGTGCCCGAGCCGATCATCCGGCCCTCTCTGTTCGCCGACCCGCGCTTCACCATCCCCAACGTCCTGAACGCGCTTGCCAACCTCGCCGGCTTCTCGATCCTGCTGCTGACGCCCTACTACCTGGTGAACGTGTTGAAGCTCACGGCGCTGGGCACCGGCATCGTGCTCGCCATGGCCTTCGCCGGCAGCCTGATGGGCGCGCCGCTCTCGGCCTTCCTGGTGAAGCGCATCGGCCAACGGCCGACCGTGTTCGCGGGCGTCGCCTGCGTCGGCCTCGGCCTGCTGCCCCTAGGCTTCACCGATCTCCAGACGCCGGTTCTCGTGGTCGCGGCGCTGCTGGTATTGGAGGGCGTGGGGCAGGGGCTGCTGACGGTGGCCTACACCGACATCGTGACGGCGACCCTGCCGCCGAAGGACCGCGGCGTCGCAGGCAGCCTGTCGCTGCTCACGCGCACGGTCGGCATCGTGGCAGGCGCCTCCGTGCTGACGGCGCTGCATGCACGCGGCGCCGAGGGCATCTGGAACATGGCGGGATTCCTCGCAGGCTACCGCTTCGCCTTCGTGACGGCGGGCGGCGGCCTGCTCGCCGTGCTGGTGCTGTCGCTCCTGTGGCCGCGCGTCTGGTCTAGCCGGCCCTCTACGCCTCCCGACGTGCCTCGAGCCCGGTGATCGGGCAATCCCGCAGGAAGTCGCTCCAGTCGCCGCCGGCCGCCGGATCGGCGATGGCGTCGACGAAGCGGAAGCCGGTGAGGCCCGCCTCGGCGAAGACCTCCTCGTAGGTCGCGGGCGCCAGCCAGAAATTGTCGAAGCCGAAATGCGTGCCGTCGGCTTTGGGAAAGTCGTAGCGGATGCGACTCCCGGCGCGTAGCGGCCCCTCGACCGTACGTGAGAAGCCATAGGTGGCGTAGGAGCCGAAGCGGTCGGGCGCCGTCCGCGGGTTGTCGTTCATGCCGACCAGGCGCCCGCCAGGCTTGAGATTGCGCGCCACCGACCGCGCGAAGGCCTGCAGCTCGGCGCGGGTCCGGGCGTAGTTGAAGAGATAGCTGGTGAGGATCAGGTCGAAGGCGCCGATGGCCGGCAGCTCGGCGGCATCGCCCACTGCGTAGCGGATGCCGAGCGGCGCGTCGCGCTCGGCGGCCTCGGCCCGTTCGACCATGGCATGCGAGAGGTCGATGCCCGTCACCGAGGCGGCGCCCCGGCGGGCCAGCGCCCGCGAGTAGGTGCCGTCGCCGCACGGCAGGTCGAGGACGGTGAGGCCGCGCACGTCGCCTGCCAGGCTGAACAGGGTCGGCGCCTCGACGACGGTGCGGAAGGGGAGCTGCTTGGAGGCCGCGTACTCGGCGGCGATGTCGTCATACTCGGCGTGGTCCGGCATGGGTTCGTGATATCGTCGGGCCATCGGCGCGGCAATCGGGGAGTGCGGGATGATCTCGAGACGCGGGCTTCTGTGGTGCGGCTGTGCCGCCGCCGCCTGCGCGACGGTGCCGCTTTCCGCGCGTGCCGCCCTGCCGCCCATCGCGACGGTGCAGCACGAGGCCTTCATGCGGCTGGCCATCGCCGAGGCGCGCGGCAACCCGCGCTATCCGTTCGGGGCGGTGATCGTGAGGCCGGCCCAGGGTGGGAATGGGGGCGAGGTGATGGGCAAGGGTGTCAACGATTCCGGCGCCAGCCCCATCCTGCATGGCGAGATCGCCTGCATGAACGATTATGTCCGTCGCAACGGCAACACGGGCTGGGGAGACACGGTGCTCTACACGACGGGCGAGCCCTGTTCGATGTGCATGAGCGCGCTGATGTGGGCCGGAATCGGCGGCGTGGTCTTCGCCTCCTCGATCGACGGCATCACGCGCGCCGGCATCGACCAGATCCGGATCCGCGCCGAGGCGGTGGCCGAGGCGACGCCCTTCTGGAAGGGCCTGTTGCTGGGCGGCGTGCTGGCGGCCGAGACCGACCGCATGTTCCTGGAACGCCAGCGCTGACCGCTCAGGTCAGCTTGATATTGCCCTTCTGGATGATGTTCCCGAACATCCTGGTCTCGGTGGCGATGCGCGTCTTGAAGTCGGCCGGGTTGAGGTAGGTCGCGCGCATGCCGCCATTGTGGACCTTGGCGGCGAGCTCGGGCTCGGTGAGGGCCTGGGCGATGGCCTTGTCGACGCGGGCGATGGCGTCCGGCGAGGTCCCGGCAGGGG
>SCVT01000101.1 GCA_004296815.1 Reyranella sp.
GCCGGCCGGAGTGGACGAGGTCCCGCGAACAACTTCAGGGGTGGTCTGTGCGGACACTGTACCGGCAAATGCCAGCACGGCCGCCAGGCTCATCACCAAACTGCGCATCCCCGCCCCGAACGTTGTTGCATTTATGTCACAGACACCCTTATCAGAGACCGATTCGCGACTCAAAGCGAAATTCCTGATCTCGACCAAGGGCTAGGCCCACGACTTCACCAACCATGCAGAGCGTCGGGCCGCTGAAGTGCGCGCGCTGCGCCATGCGTTCGATGGAAGACAGAGTGCCGACGACCCGTCTCTCGTTCTCCGTCGTGCCATTCTCGATCAGCGCCACCGGTGTCGAGCCGGGCAGCCCATGCGCGGTGAGGTTGGAGGCGATCGCCGCCAGCGCATTGGCGCCCATATAAATGACGACGGTCTGACGCGGCCGGGCCAGCATCTCCCAATCGAGATCGACGCTGCCGTCCTTGAGATGACCAGTGACGAACACGCAGGCCTGCGCGTGGTCGCGATGCGTGAGCGGGATGCCGGCGCTCGACGCGCAGCCCAGCGCCGCGGTCACTCCCGGCACGACCTCGACCGCGATACCCGCCGCGGTCAGTGCCTCGAGTTCCTCGCCGCCGCGACCGAACACGAACGGATCGCCGCCCTTCAGCCGCACCACGCTCTTGCCGGCGCGGGCCAGCGACACCAGACGATCGTTGATCTCGTGCTGGGGCACGCAATGATGCGCGCGGCGCTTGCCGACGTAGACGCGCTCTGCATCGCGGCGCGCCATCGCCAGCACCTCGGCCGAGACCAGGCGGTCGTAGACTACGACGTCGGCACGCTGCAGCAGGCGGTGCGCCTTCAGCGTCAGCAGGTCAGGATCGCCGGGACCGGCGCCGACCAGGTGAACCATGCCCTGCGACGGCGTCTCGCTGCGCACACCATCCAGCAGCTTGATCAGTTCACGACGCGCGGCGATCTCGTCGCCGGCCAGCGCGAGTTCACCGACGCGGCCCTCGAAGACACGATCCCAGAAGCGGCGCCGCGCCCGCGGCACGACGAGGGTGCGGCGGACCTGCTCGCGGAAGATCTCGGCGAAGCGTGCGAGCCGGCCCAGCGCGGCAGGCAGCGTGCGCTCGATCTCGGCGCGAATGCGGCGTGCGAGCGCGGGCGCCGCACCTCCGGTCGAAATCGCGATGGTGATGGGCGCGCGATCGACGATCGCTGGCATGATGAAGCTCGAGAGCGCTGGCCGGTCGACAACATTGACCGGCAGGCCGCGCGCCTGGGCGGCGGCCGAGACGCGCGCCTGCAGGGACTCGTCCTCGCTCGCGACGATCACGACAGCGACGCCGTCGAGCTCGCCCTCCTCGAAGGCACAGCCCGCCCAGGAAAGGCGTGCGTCGGCAATGAGCTGCGCGATCTCGCCGTTCACCGTTTCCGCGACCAGCGAGATCCGCGCACCGGCGGCCAACAGCAGCTCGGCCTTGCGGGCCGCCATCTCGCCGCCGCCGACCACGAGGGCACGGCGATCCCGGACATCGAGGAAGAGCGGGAAAGTCTGCATCACGCGGCCTGCTTCAGGCGGGCCGCGCGCAGCAGCGCACGGATCTCGGGGCGGCAGGAGCCGCAGTTGGTGCCGGCGCGGGTGGCGCCGCCGACCGCGTCGAGGGTGGTCGCGCCGCAGGCGATCGCTTTCTCGACGGCACCGCAGGAGACATTGAAGCAGGCGCAGATCTCGCCGCCGCGATCCGACTCCGCGCCGCCATGCAGCAGCTCGTTCCTCTGCTCGACGGTGAGGCGATCGATCGCCATGAAGGGCGCGAAGCGATCGCGCGCGCTCTCGTCGCGCGCCTCGCCCATCACCATCACCGCTTCGACGCGGCCGTCGCTGATGATCGCGGTGACGCCGGCGTCGCCGTTCAGCAGCGGCCCCGGGTTGGTGGCGCGCAGCGCCGCGGACAGCGCACGTTGTGCACCTGCGAAGGGCTGCTCGCCTGCAACGATGTAGGCGTGATAGCCGGCGCCGCGGATGCGCGCCCAGTATGAAACCTCCGGCATCATCACCGGTCGGCGAGCGAGAATCGTGCCATGCCAGTGCATATCAAGGCGCTGGATTTCGACCGGCGTGTGCTTGAGTTCGGGCTGGCCGGAGATGGGATCGACGGCCGGATTCACTGCAGCGTTTATGCGGCCACTGCGGCTCGTC
>SCVT01000102.1 GCA_004296815.1 Reyranella sp.
GTGCTGCGACACCACGCGTTGCGCGGCATGACGTCGGAGATGGCGATCTACGAAATTCCCTGAGGGGTGCCTGCGCGGCGGCGGCTCCAGCGAGAGAGCTTCACCGCGCCGCCGAAAATCACCGCTACCGCGAAGGCGACGGCCGCCGGCAGCCAGAGATCGAGGAACGACACGATCCGCGCCCGGCTCGGGTTGGCGCGGTCGTAGACCACGTTCACGGTCTCGCCGGGCACGAACGACCTGTCGCTGCCGCCCCGGCCATGGAACTCGATCTCGCGGCCCTCTTGCGTCACGAAGCGGATCACCGGCGCATAGGAGATGCGCTCGACCTCGCGTCGGACCTCGCGCCCGCTGGCCAGCGTCACCTCATCGGTGGCGATCGAGCGGCTCTCGCGAATCTCCAGCACCCGGCCCTCCGCCCGCCCGCCGCTGGCGTAGAGGTCGGCCGCGCTCCACAGCACGAAGACGCCGATCAGGAGCCCCGACAGAGCGATGACCGAGAAAGCGCGCTCGCCTACCAGCGCGATGTCGGCGTCGTTCGACAGCGCCCAGGCGATGGCGCCGAACATCAGCCAGAAGCCGCCGAAGACCAGCAGGATGATGGGCACGAGCCAGAGCCGGTCGAACGTATCGAGGCGGAAGTCCTCGGGGTTCTCGGGCATGTAGAGGACCGTCACGAGGTCCCCCGCCGAGAAGTCGGGCGCGCCGCTGCCGAGGTCCTTGACCTCCTGCAGCTCGCCGTTGGGCAGCCGGAAGCGCACGACGGGCGAATACATGTCGCCCTCGCGCACGATGTCGATCACGATCCCGTCCGCACGCTCGCCGTAGAGCGCATGGCGCAGGTTGCCGAGCCCCATCACGACACCGCCGAGGACGATCAAGCCACCGATGCCCAGGATCGCCCAGGCGATCCAGCGCCAGCTCCTGTCGACGACGGCCATCGCCTCAGGCCGTCTGCCGCTTGCGCAGCCGATCGATCAGTTCGATCAGGCGGGCGCCCTGCGGCGTCGCGGGGTCAAGCAGGCGCTCGCGCGGCGTGTCCTCCGCCAGCCGGCTGATCTCGGTCAGCGCCCTGATGTGCTGGCGCCGGGTCAGACGGTACTCGGAGGAACGGTGATGGAAGAACAGCCGGGCGAGTCGTCCGTCGCCGACAAGGGCGTTGAGCTCGTTCGCCGCGACGTAGATCAGGAAGCAGGTGAAGATCCAGATCTGCACGGCCACGAAGCGGTGCCACGTGAAGTCGTGCATGGCCGCCTGTGCGGCCGCGTCGAAGCCGCGCGAGTCGAAGACGAAATGCGCCAGCCGCTCGAGGAAGCGCACGACCGTGACGACGGCGGTGTAGAAGATCGTCTTGTAGAGGATCGGCTGGATCAGCGGCGCGCCGCGGAACTTGTCGATGATGCGCACCTTGTCGACCACCAGGACGACCTTGCCCACCACCAGCGCCGTCGTGCTGGCAAGGAGGAAGCTCGTCAGGTTGAACCAGTAATTGTGCGCCAGAAGGTTGGTCGTGAAGGCGACCAGGTTGAACGCGACGAAGAAATAGGCGGTGGGCGGCAGCAGGTGGCGAAAGAGATGCAGCCAGCCGTGGAAGAAACGCCCCGGCAGAGAGGCGGCCGTTGCCGTCACGAGCGGCCTCCGTCCACGGTGAAGTTCTGCGCCGTCACCAGACGGCTGTCGTCGGCCGCCAGCCACATCGCCATGCGGGCGATGTCGGGCGGATAGACCTTCTCCTTGAGGCACTGCGCGGCCATCAGGGCCGCCTCGGACTCGGGCGTCAGCCAGAGATCGATCTGCCGCTGGGTCATGATCCAGCCGGGCGTGATCGAGTTCAGCCGGATCTTGTCCCCACCGAGATCGCGCGCGAGCCCGCGCGTCATGCCGATCACCGCCGCCTTGGCGGCCTGGTAGACGGAGAGGTTGGGCGTCATGACGTGATAGCTCACCGAGCTGAAGTTCACGATCGACCCCCCGCCCGCCTTTCTCATGCCCGGCACGACAGACTGGATGGCGAAGTACTGGTGGCGGAGATTGACGGCCATGCGCTCGTCCCAGAACTCCTGCGTCACCTGGTCGACCGTGTGGCGGTCGTCGCGCGCGGCGTTGTTGATCAGAACGGTGAAGTCACCGAGCTTCGCGGCCATGCCGGCGATGACCTTCTGGTAGTCCGCGGTCGCGCGCACGTCGCATTTGGCGAAGAGCGGCGCGGGATGCCCGGCCGACTTGATCCTGTCGACCAGCGCCTTCGATGCCGCCTCGTCGATGTCGACGAAGCCCACCTTGGCGCCCTGTTCCGCGAAGTGTTCGACGATCGAGGCTCCGATGCCCGAGCCGCCGCCCGAGATGAAGACGGCGCGGCCGGAGAGGCTGGGATAGGAGGCGAAACGTGACATGGACCCTCACGACGATGACGGAGTGAACGTGATCTCGCCGGCGAGCGTTGCCCCGGCGTCGATCAGATGTCGTCCGACCTGGCCGTTGGCGTGGCTCACCGGCTCGACGCAGAAGAACGAGCGGCCGTCGGGAATGTAGATCACCAGATGGCGGAATGCCTCCGTGGCGGAAAGGGTCAGGCGCATATCACGGCCGGGCCAGGTGATGGTGGCGCTTCCATCCCAGCCGTCGAAGCAATGATCGAGGCCCAGGCCATCGACCTTGCGCGAGCGGGAGAAATCCCACGCCGGCGGCACCGACATGTGATCGAGCGGAAGGACTTCGGGATCGGTGCGCCACACGCCGATCACGCGGCACCGGAGTTCGGTATCGGCGTCCCGCGTGAAGAAAGGATGCAGGCCCAGGCCGGCGGGCACCGGGCGGCCTTCGAGGTTCTCGACCGACATGCGGACAGCGAGCCGGTCGGCATCGAGGCGATAGACCTGCTTGGCACGATAGCGGAACGGCCAACCCTCGCGCCCATCGTGCTCGTAGACGAGCTCGGCCGATCGGGCGTCAGCCGTCACAACTGTCCAGGCATGCGACCAGCCGTCGCCGTGCATGGGATGGCGCACGCCCGGCCAGTTTGGCGACAGGTGAAATTCCTGGTTCTCGAATGCGAGACGGCCGTCCGCGATGCGGTTGGAAAACGGCACCAGCGGATAGCAGGCCGTGTCGCGGCCGGTGCCCGACGCCAGCGCCTCCGCCCTCGTGGGCCGCAGTACATCGCCAATCCCCTCGACCGCAAAGCGGGCGATCGATCCGCCGGCCTGCGGGGCGAGGTCGACGGCGAGGCGGCCGGCCCGCAGCGACAAAAGCGTCACCCAATCCTCCGTCGCCCGTGTAAACTCGCGCGTCTTCAAACACGCGAGGAAACGAAACCGATGTCGACGAACATGCTGAAGAAGCGGCTGCAGGCGGGCAAGGCCTGCGTCAACGGATGGCTCGCCATCCCCGACGGCTTCTCGGCCGAGACCATGGCGCAGTGCGGCTGGGACAGCGTCACCGTCGACATGCAGCACGGCGTGCAGGACTATCATTCGATGGTCCGCTGCTTTCAGGCGATGGACAAGCACCCGATCACGCCGCTGGTGCGCGTGCCGTGGAACGAGCCCGGCATCGTCGGCAAGGTTCTGGACGGCGGCGCCTGGGGCGTGATCTGCCCGATGGTGAACAACGTCGCCGAGGCCAAGGCGCTGGTCTCGTATTGCCTCTATCCGCCCAAGGGCAAGCGCTCGAACGGCCCGATCCGTGCCGGCGCCTACGGCGAGGCGACGCCCTACCAGGCGACGGCCAACGACGAGGTCCTCGTCATCCCGATGATCGAGACGCAGGAAGCGATCGACAATATCGACGCCATCCTCGATGTGCCGGGCATCAGCGGCATCTATGTCGGCCCGTCCGACCTCGGCCTGTCGCTTGGCCTGAAGCCGATGCTCGACCGCGAGGAGCCGCAGATCCTGTCGATCTACGACAAGCTGCTGGCGGCCACCAAGAAGCGCGGCCAGTTCGCCGGCCTGCACAACGGCACGGCGTCCTATGCCGCCAAGATGATCGGCAAGGGCTTCCGTCTCGTGACGATCGCCAACGACTCCGGCCTGATGGCCCAGGCTGCGCGCGCCGCCGTCAACCAGACCCGCAAGGAAGCGGGCGAGGTCGCGGCCAAGTAGGCGTGCGCTTCGCCAACGCCACGCTGCCCGACGGCAGCAGGGTCGACATCGAGGTCGAGGGAGGGCGGATCGCCGCCCTCCTCCCGGCCTCGACGACGAGCGTCGGCGGCGACACCGTTGACCTTGGCGGCGCCGTCACCATGCCGCCGCTGGTCGACGGCCACATCCATCTCGACAAGACGCTGCTCGGCCTGCCCTGGGTGCCCAACCAGGCGAGGGGCAATCGCGTCGCCGATCGCATCGAGGCCGAGCGCCGTGTGCGAGCACGCCGCACGATGCCCGAGGCCGAAACCGGCGCGAACCTCGTGCGCCAGGTCGTGGCGAGCGGCACCCTGCACATGCGCAGCCATGTCGACATCGACAACCAGCTCGGGCTGCGCAACCTCCACGAGATCCTGAAAGTCCGCGAGCGGTTCCGCGATCTCGTCACGATCGAGATCGTAGCGTTCCCGCAAAGCGGCATCCTGAAGTCGCCGGGCACGGCGGCGCTGCTCGACGAAGCCGTGGCGCAGGGCGCCGACCTGGTGGGCGGCCTCGATCCGGTCGGCATCGACGGCGATCTCACGGGCCACCTCGATCCCGTCTTCGCGATCGCGGAGAAGCGCGGTGCCGGCATCGACATCCATCTGCATGACGGCGGCGAAGGTGGCCTCGCCCAGATTCTCGACATCGCGCGCCGTACCGAAGCCGCAGGGCTGCAAGGCAAGGTCGCCGTGAGCCACGCCTTCGCCCTGGGCTCCGTCCCGACCGACAGCGCCGCTCGCGCGGCCGATGTACTGGCCAAGGCGGGCGTGGCGATCATGAGCCATGGACCGGGCGGCGCCACCATCCCGCCGCTCAAGCTCCTGAAAGAGCACGGCGTCGAGGTGTTCGGCGGCTCCGACAATATCCGCGATGCCTGGTCGCCGTTCGGCAACGGCGACATGCTGGAGCGCGCCATGCTGATCGGCTACCGCGCCAACTTCCGCCACGACGATGAGCTGGCGCTCGCCTTCGAGATGGTGACGGCGGCCGCGGCCCGCGTGCTGGGGCTGAAGGACTACGGACTGAAGGCCGGCGGCCCGGCCGACTTCGTCGCGGTCGAGGCCGGCAGCCTCGCCGAGGCGGTGGCGACCCGGCCGCGGCGCAAGCTGGTGGTCAAGGCCGGCCGCATCGTCGCGCGGGACGGCGCGCTGGTCTGATCAGGCGGCCTTGGCCGGCGACTTGGCCGGCCCCCACGACTTCAGCACCGGCAGCACTTCCTTGGCGAAGAGCTTCAGACCGCGCTCGGAGACCTCGTAGGGTGTGCCGCCGAAGCGGAACGCGACGTTCATCTCGAAGTCGCCCACGACCTTCCGCCGCTCCTCGATGCCGCGCAGGATCTTGTCGGGCGTTCCCCAGGAGGCCGCCTGCATGAATCCCGCCACGGCGCCCTCGAGGCCGCCCTTGCGCGCGATCTCTGCCTTCTGCTGGTAGGCGTCGTAGCCCTTCACCGTCTTGAAGTGCTCGCCGAGGAATTCATAGTGATAGAAGTTGCTCTCGACGAACTTGCCTTGGTAGCGGCGGGCCTCGTCCTCGATCGTCGCGGCGTCCGGTCCGCAGACGCAGAACTCGGTCAGCATGATCCGCGGCGGCTCGCCGCCGTGATACTTGGCATGCAGCTCGCGGCCCTTTTCGATCATCGGCGCGCGCATCTCCCACGGCCGGTCGGCGAACATGACGATGTGAGCGCCGAGCTTGGCCGCCGAATCGATCGAGTCCTCGCTCGAGGCGACGGCATAGATGCGGCCATCGAAGGAATGCTGCGGCCGCGGCCGGATCTCGATGCGTGGCTGCTTGTAGTGCGGACCGTTGCCTTCCATGAAGCCGGTCTTCAGCGCCTCGATGATCATGGGCGCGGCCTCGTCGAAGCGGGCCCGCGACTCGTCCATGCTGAGGCGGAATGCGTTGAATTCGCGCCGCGCGAGGCCGCGTCCCATGCCGAGCCGCAGCCGCCCCTTGCTGAGGAGATCGAGCACGGCGGCGTTCTCGGCGACGCGCAGCGGATCGTGCCAGGGCAGGATCACCGCCGCGGTGCCGACATCGATGTTCGGGCAGAGCGCCGTGAGGTGCGTCATCAGGGCGAGGTTATCGGGAACGAACGAGTAGTCGTTGAAGTGATGCTCGGCCGACCACAGGCAATCGAAGCCGGAGTCGGCGGCGATCCGCGCCAGCCGGATCTCCTCGTCCCACACGCGCTGGTCGGGGCAGTCGTCCCAGCCGTAGCTGGCGAACACCATCATCATGCCGACATCCATCGGGCGCCCTCCACTTTCGTTGCTTGGCCGAAATGCTTCCATGCAGGGCAGCCCTCGGCAAGCCGCCCCCGCGTCCGCCCCCTCGCCCCGACCGCAGAGCGGTGCTAAAGGCGGGGCCGTTTTTCTCAGGATCGGCAATGGCAGCGCGTCAGGCCGTGCTCGGCATGGAGCAGGCTTCCTTCTTCTACGGCTCGGGCCGTGTGTTCGAGAACGTGTCGTTCCTGCTGGACGATGCGCGCACAGCGCTGGTCGGCGAGAACGGCGCCGGCAAGTCAACGCTGCTGAAGTGCCTGACCGGCGCGCTAGAGCTCAACGCGGGCCAGGTGATCCGCTCGCGCGGTCTGCGCATCGGCCAGGTGCCGCAGGACGTGCCCGCGTCGCTGGCGGAGCGGCCGGTGCGCGACGTGCTGGGCGAGGCGCTGGCGCGGATCGGCCAGGATGGCGACTGGTGGCGCATCGATGTGCTGGTCGACGAGATAGGCGTCGCGCCGGAGACGGTCGACAAGCCGTTCGGCACGCTCTCGGGCGGCTGGCAGCGGCTGCTGCTGATCGCGGCGGCGGCGCGGCTGGAGGAGCCCGACATCCTGATCCTCGACGAGCCGACCAACCATCTCGACCTCGCCAACATCAACACGCTGGAGCGCTGGCTGACGTCCGACTTCGCAGTGCCGATGCTGATCGTGAGCCACGACCGCGAGTTCCTCGACCGCGTGACCGAGCGCACGCTGTTCCTGCGCAGCGACGGCGTCCACACCTTCCGGACGCGCTTCTCGATCGCCCGCGAGGAGCTGCTGCGCCGCGACGCCACGGCCGCGGCCCGCGCGCGCCAGGAGGACAAAGAGATCAAGCGGCTCGAACAGGCCGCGGCGCGATACAAGGTCTGGGCGGTCAAGAACCCCGACCTCAACAAGCGCAAGAACGCCGTCGAGAGCCGCATCGCCCGCATCGAGAAGGAGCGCACGCAGACCTATGTCGCGCGCGAGCGCCGCCTCGAGCTTGCCGACGGCGACATCGACGCGCGTGTGGCGCTGCGGCTCAGCGGCCTCGACGTCGTGGCACCGGACTCAGACCGGAAGCTGATCGCGATCGACCGGCTGGCCATCGCCGCCGGCGAGCGTGTGGCCCTGCTCGGCACCAACGGTGCCGAGCAGGGCCACAC
>SCVT01000103.1 GCA_004296815.1 Reyranella sp.
TAGTACGTGACCCACAGACCCTGTCATCGCGAAATTTTTTCCCGAACTGTGAATCTCAAGAATCCACTACTAATAGATTGATATTCCTTCCAATTCTGGCGGCTGAAATTCTATTTCTTTGCACGTTTACGAACCTTCGCAGTTGCAGCATGCGATGAGAACAAAACGCGCTTTCCCGCGGAATCCGTGGCCCTGAAACAGAAACCGCAGCCAATCGGCTGACCGGCGCGGGCACACCCTGCAAAACGCGAGATGCGGTGGGCATTCTCGGCTTCGCCAAGAGTTCGTCGTCAGATTGTCACCATGCGGCGTAACATCCGCCACACATCCTGGAGGACGGAGAAGCAATGGCCACCGCCCTGGCGCCGCGCATTTACGGCCTAGATGCCATCTCGGCCGACGCTCTCCAGGCCGGCGGCGAGGAAGCCGCCCAGTTCGCCCGCCGTCTTTTCGGTCGCGTCGCCGACAAGGATCTGGCGGCCGCCTCCTCCGACCAGCGTGCCGGGGCCGCCACCGCCCTGCTGGCCTTCGCCCGCCGCCGCCTGCCGGGCGTGGCCAAGGTCCGGGTGTTCAATCCGACCCAGGCCGACCATGGCTTCGAGAGCCGCCACACGATCGTGCAGGTCGTGAACGACGACATGCCGTTCCTGGTCGACTCGATCGCCAACGAGTTCAACCGCCGCGAGATCGCCGTCCACCTGCTGGCCCATCCGGTGATGGCCATGCGCCGCGACCTCGACGGCGACCTGGTCGGCATCGCAGTCGAGGCCGGGGAGCGGGCACGGCCGGAATCGCTGATGCACATCGAAATCGACCGCCAGGCCGAACCGGTGCTGCTCGACGAGATCGCCGCCGCGCTGTCGCGCGTGCTGGCCGAGGTGCGGCTCGCGGTCGAGGACTGGAAGGCGATGCGGCGCGCCTGCCTCGACGCCATCGCCGACCTCTCGCCCGGCCGCTCGCCGGCGCTGGCGGAGTACGAGGATTTCCTACGCTGGCTCGAGGCCAACCACTTCACCTTCCTCGGCCATCGCCGTTACCGCTACGTCGACGATCCGAGCCAGCCGGGCGGCCTCCGCTACGAGTTGGTGCCAGGCTCGGCGCTCGGCATCCTGCGCCGCGACGAGGTCCGTTTGTTCGACGCGGGCCTCGGCGGCGGCGAGGCGATGGCCCGCTTCGCGCGCGGACCACACAACATCATGATCGTGAAGACGGACCGGCAGTCGCTGGTCCATCGCAGCGGCGCCATGGACTGCGTCATCGTGAAGACCTGCGATGCCGACGGAAGGGTCACCGGCGAGCGCCGGCTGGTCGGGCTCTTCACCTCGGCAGCCTACCACGCGTCGGTCCGAGACGTGCCGCTGCTGCGTGGCCGCGTCGAGGGCCTGCTGCGCCGTTCAAACCTCGACCGGCACAGCCACGACGGCAAGGCGCTGCTGGCGATTCTCGACACTTATCCGCGCGACGAGCTGTTCCAGATCGACGAGGACACGCTCTACGACCATGCGCTGGGCATCCTGCAGCTCCAGGAACGCCGCCGCGTGGCGCTGTTCGCGCGCCGCGATTCGGTCGGGCGCTTCGCCGCCAACCTGGTCTTCGCCCCGCGCGAGCGCTTCGACGCCGCGCTGAGCGACCGCTTCGCCGCCCTGCTCGAGAAGGCATGGAACGGCAAGGTGACCCAGGTGACCTCGTCGGTCGGCAGCGACTCGGCACTGGCGCAGTCGCTCTACATCCTGAAGCTCGACGCGCCCGACCAGGCCGCACCCGATCTGATCGAGCTCGAGAAGGCGCTGGCCGAGGCCGCGACCTCGTGGACCGACCGGCTGCGGGCCGGCCTGCAGGCCCAGCTCGGCGAAGCCGAGGGCCGCGCCGCCGCGCGCCTGTGGCGCGACTGGTTCCCGGCCGTCTATCGCGAGACGTTCGACGCCCTGCAGGCGACGCGCGACATCGAGCAGCTGCAGCGGCTGCTGGCGGGCGCCACGTTCGGCGTCCATGTCGGACGTCGGGCAGGGATGCCGGAGCATCGCTTCGCCATCCGCCTGTTCCATCCGCGCAAGCCCATCGCGCTCTCCGACATCCTGCCGCTCGCCGAGAATCTCGGCCTGCGTGTGCTGAGCGAGGCGCCGTTCCTGCTGCGCGCCTCCGGCCACGACGGTGTGGCCATGCAGGTGCTGCGGGTCGAGACCGCCGACGGGTCGGCGGTCGATCTGGCGGCGGCGGGCCCGCGCTTCATCGAGGCGATGGAGAAGCTGCGGTCGGGTGAGCTGGAGAATGACGGGCTGAACCGGCTGGTGCTGGGCGCTGGCCTCGCCTGGCGCGAGATCGCGATCGTCCGTGCCTACACGAAGTACCTGCGACAAGCCGGCATCCCGTTCAGCCAGGACTATATGGAGCGCGCGCTCAGCGTCTACCCGAGGGTGGCGCGCGGGCTGGTCGATCTCTTCATGGCGCGTTTCGATCCAGCCTTGGGCGAGGCGGACGCTTCCGAGCGCATGCGCCGCATCGAGGCGGTCGAGGCCGATATGAAGGCGGCGCTGGAGGCCGTCACAACGCTCGACGAGGATCGCATCCTGCGGCGCTTCCACAACGCCGTGCTGTGCACCTTGCGCACCAACTACTGGCAGCGCGGCGGCGACGGGGCGCAGAAGGAGTGGATCTCCTTCAAAATCGACAGCCGCGCCATCGATGAGCTGCCAGCGCCGCGGCCGCTGGTCGAGATCTTCGTCTACAGCCCGCGCATGGAGGGCATCCACCTGCGTGGTGGTCGCGTAGCGCGCGGCGGCATCCGCTGGTCCGACCGGCGCGAGGATTTCCGCACCGAGATCCTGGGCCTGATGAAGACCCAGATGGTGAAGAATGCGGTGATCGTGCCGGTGGGCTCGAAGGGCGGCTTCTATGTGAAGCAGCCACCGGTCGGCGGCACGCGCGAACAGGTCCAGGCCGAGGGCATCGCCTGCTACCAGACCTTGATCCGCGGGATGCTCGACATCACCGACAACTATACCGGCGGCAGCATCGCAGCCCCCGTCGACGTCGTGCGGCACGATGGCGACGATCCCTATCTCGTGGTCGCGGCCGACAAGGGCACCGCCACCTTCTCCGATATCGCGAACAAGCTGGCGCAGGACTACGGCTTCTGGCTCGACGACGCCTTCGCCTCGGGCGGCTCGGCGGGCTACGACCACAAGAAGATGGGCATCACCGCGCGCGGCGCGTGGGAGTCGGTGAAGCGCCACTTCCGTGAGCTCGGGCAGGACATCCAGGCCACGCCCTTCACCGTGGCCGGCGTCGGCGACATGTCGGGCGACGTGTTCGGCAACGGCATGCTGCTGTCGCCGCACATCAAGCTCGTCGCGGCGTTCGACCATCGCCACATCTTCATCGATCCCGCGCCCGACACGGCGGCGAGCTTCGCCGAGCGCAAACGCCTCTTCGATCTGCCGCGCTCGTCCTGGATGGACTACGACAAGGGCCTGCTGTCGGCGGGCGGCGCCATCTTCGACCGGGCGGCGAAGTCGATCGCGCTCTCGCCCGAGGCGCGCGCCGTGCTGGGCATCGAGACGCCGAGCCTGACGCCGGTCGACCTGATGCGCGCCATCCTGATCGCGCCGGTCGACCTGCTCTATTTCGGCGGCATCGGCACTTACGTGAAGGCATCGACCGAGACCAACGCCGATGCGGGTGACCGCGCGAGCGATGCGCTGCGGGTCGACGGCGCGCAGATCCGTGCGCGCGTGGTGGGCGAAGGTGCCAACCTGGGCTTCACCCAGCGCGGCCGGGTCGAGGCGGCGCTGGCCGG
>SCVT01000104.1 GCA_004296815.1 Reyranella sp.
ACCTCGACCGCGACCTCGCCGACGCGGACCATGTCGCCCGGCTCGAGGTTCATGCGGCGGAGCGCGGATTCCTCCACGACGGCGCCCCAGATCCCGTCGCGCTTGGCCAGCACGTCGCCGAGCGCGCCGCCGCCCTGCAGCTCGACGGCGCCGTAGAGCGGATAGGCGGGCTCGACGGCCTTGAGCTGCACCAGGGTCGGCCGTCCGTCGGCCTTGGTCGGCCGCGCCATGGCGCGGCTGTCGATCCAGCGCACGAGCTCGCCCTGCTCGCGCATGAAGGCGATCTGCTCGGGCGTCGCCTCGCGATAGAGCAGCGAGATCGCCACGTCGCCGCCCAGGATCTCGCGCGCGTCGGCGCGCAAGCCTTCTTCGATGGCCCGGCTGAAGGACAGGATCGCCGCGATCGCCCCGACGCCCAGCGCCAGGCAGGCGATGAACAGGCGGAAGCCGCCGAGGCCGCTGCGCATCTCGCGGCGGGCAAGCCGGAAGGCGAGGTTCACAGGGATGCTCTCACTGGGCCGCGAGCACGGCGCGCATGCGCTCGTCGGCCACCAGCAGCCCGTCGGCGATGCGCAGCACGCGATCGCAGCGCTCGGCGAGGCCCATGTCGTGGGTGATCAGGATCAGGGTCGTGCCGTCGGCGCGGGCGAGCTCGAACAGCAGGTCCATGACCTGCTTGCCGGTCGTGCCGTCGAGATTGCCGGTCGGCTCGTCGGCCAGCATGAGCTTTGGCCGGCCGACGAAGGCGCGGGCGACCGCGACCCTCTGCTGTTCGCCGCCCGAGAGCTGCGCGGGATAGTGGCCGATGCGATGGCCAAGGCCGACGCGCTTCAAGGCCGCTTCCGCGAGCTCGAAGGCATCCGGATGGCCCGCGAATTCGAGCGGCAGCGCCACGTTCTCGTGCGCCGTCATGGTGGGAATGAGATGAAAGCCCTGGAAGACGATGCCGATGCTGTCGCGGCGCAGCCGCGCGCGGTCGTCGTCGCCCAGCGGCCCGAGATCGCGGCCCGCGACCTCGACCCGGCCGGAGGTCGCGCGCTCCAGGCCGCCCGCCACCATCATCAGGCTCGACTTGCCGGCACCGGACGGCCCCACCACCGCCGCAATCTCGCCGGCTGCGATGTCGAGAGTGATCCCGCGCAGGATATTGACCGTACCGGCATCGCTTGCCATGTCGAGGTGGACGTCCTGGAGACGGACGATGGGGTGCGGCTCGGCCAAGCGGGCTCCTGAAGGTGGGCTGATGAAGCTGCTGTCTGGATATGGTGGTTTTGCGGCAAGGGTCAATTCACCGTTGGCGGCGTTCGTGGCGCTTCTTCTCTGCCTCGCCGCCACAACGGGACCCGTGCATGCACAAAACGAGCCGGTGAAGCTCGCCATCCTGGGCGACAGCCTGGCGGCGGGCTACGGGCTCGCCCCGGCGCAGGCCTTCCCGGCCCGCCTGCAGGCGGCGCTGAAGGACAAGGGCCGCAACGTCACCGTCATCAATCACGGCGTGTCGGGCGACACGACGGCGGGCGGCGTCGAGCGGATCGACTGGATGCTGGGCGACAAGCCCGACATCGTGCTGGTGGAGCTGGGCGGCAACGACGCGCTGCGCGCCCTAGATCCCGCCGCGACCGAGCGCAACCTCGACGCCATCGTGAAGAAGCTCAAGGACGCCGGCGTCACGGTGTGGCTGGCGGGCATGCTGGCGCCGCGCAACTTCGGGCCGGAATACGCCAAGTCGTTCGACGGCCTCTTCAAGACCGTCGCCGACA
>SCVT01000105.1 GCA_004296815.1 Reyranella sp.
CCCGAGCAGATGCTGACGCAGGAGCACATGGACCTCGCCGCGTCGGTCCAGGCCGTCACCGAGGAGATCGTGATCCGGCTGGGCAAGTCGGTGAAGAAGGAGACCGGTGCCAAGAACATCTGCCTCGCGGGCGGTGTCGCGCTGAACTGCGTGGCCAACGGCAAGCTGCTGCGCGAGAACGTCTTCGACGGCATCTGGGTGCAGCCGGCGGCCGGCGATGCCGGCGGCGCGGTGGGTGCGGCCTACGCTGCCTACCACGGCTTCCTCGGTCAGCCGCGCAAGCTCAACGGCCACATGGACGGCATGGCCGGCTCCTATCTTGGCCCGGACTTCAACGACGACGAGATCGCCGAGCGACTGACGGCGGTCGGCGCGAAGTTCACGCGCCTGACGCGTGAGCAGATGATCGACCAGACCGCGCAGGCGCTGGCCGACGAGAAGGCGGTCGGCTGGATGCAGGGCCGCATGGAGTTCGGTCCGCGCTCGCTCGGCGCCCGCTCGATCCTGGGCGACGCCCGTTCGCCCTCGATGCAGAAGACGCTGAACCTCAAGGTGAAGTACCGCGAGTCGTTCCGCCCCTTCGCGCCGGCGGTGCTGCGCGAGGACGTCGACAAGTATTTCGAGTTCAAGACCGACAGTCCCTACATGCTGATGGTCGCGCCGGTGGTCGAGGACCGCCGCCGCAAGATGACGGCGGACGAGGAGAAGCTGTTCGGCATCGACAAGCTGAACGTGCCGCGCTCGGACATCCCGGCCGTGACGCACATCGACTATTCGGGCCGTATCCAGACCGTCCACGAAGAGACCAACAAGCCGTTCCACGACCTGATCGCGTCCTTCAAGGCCAAGACGGGCAGTTCGGTGCTGGTGAATACCTCGTTCAACGTGCGCGGCGAGCCGATCGTCTGCACGCCGGAGGATGCGTGGCGCTGCTTCATGGGCAGCGAGATCGAGGTGCTGGTTGTCGGCAACTGCCTGCTGCGCAAGGAAGACCAGGATCCGGCGCTGAAGCTCGACTACAAGAACGCTTTCGAGCTCGACTAGCCCTTGATGCGGGCGGTCGTCTGCGATCGCCTCGGCGATCCCTCCGTTCTGAAGATTGAAGAGCGCCCGATTCCCGAGGCGGGACCGGGCGAGATCGTCGTCAAGGTCGGCGCCGCCTCGGTCAATTTCCCCGACGTGCTGACGGTGTCCGGAGAGTACCAGCACAAGCCGGAGCTGCCGTTCGTGCCCGGCATGGAAGGGGCGGGCCTCGTCCATGCCATGGGCGCGGACGTCACCAAGTGGGCGCTCGGCGACCGCGTGATCTTCGGCGTCCGCCCGGGCGCCTTCGCCGAGTACGCGAAGCTCAAGGCGACAGGAAACTTGATGCGCTTGCCGGACGGCTGGTCGTTCGCCGAAGGCTCGGGCTTCCGGGTCGCTGCGCAGACCGCCTATCACTCGCTGGTCCATCGCGCGGCCCTCAGGAAAGGTGAAACCCTCCTCGTCCACGGTGCGTCCGGCGGTGTCGGCCTGGCCGCGGTGCAACTCGGCAGGCATCTCGGCGCGCGCGTCATCGCGACCGGCAGCGACGATGCCCGGCTGGCGGTGGTGCGTGCGAGCGGCGCCGACGAGGTCGTGAACTATCGCACCGGCGACTTCGTCGCCGCCGTGAAGGCGCTGACGGACGGCAAGGGCTGCGACGTGATCTATGATCCGGTGGGCGGCGAAATTCTCGAGAAGTCGGTGCGCGCTGCGGCCTATGGCGCGCGGCTCCTGGTCGTGGGTTTCACCTCGGGCGGGCCGAGCAAGCTCATGTCCAACCACATCCTGATCAAGGGCCTCACGGTACTGGGCGTGCGCGCCGGCGAGACGATCCTGCGCCTCTCACCCGAGCTCGGTCGCGACTATGTCGAGGAGCTGCCGCGCCTCGCCGCCCTCGGCGTCATGCGGCCCAACATCTCGCACCGCTTCCCGATGGAGCGTGCGGCCGACGCCTTCCGCGCCCTGCTCGACCGCAAGGTGGTCGGCAAGGCCGTGATCGAGATGGGTATCTGACCTAGCGCGCGTAGAAGATCGTTACCTTGCGGTCGATCTCGGAGGCGTTCTCCTTGCCGAGGCTCATGTTCCCGAAGGCCTCGGGGTCGGCCACGATCGTGATGTTCTTGCCGGGATAGCCGTCGTGGACCATCTGAGCGGCTACCGCCTGGGCCCGCGCCCGCGCCAGACGCTCGTTGTAGGCCTTGTCGCCCAGCTTGTCGGTGTGGCCGATCAGGCAGATCGCCGAGACCTGCCGGTCCTTCGCCGTCTTCACGGCCTGCGCGATGGCGGCCTTCTCGGCTGCACGGATCTGCGAGCTGCCGAGATCGAACAGGACCCGCACCGGCTGCGGCTGGTTGCCGCCGCCGCCACGCGGGCAGGTGCCGACGGTTTGGGCGAAGGACGGAGTCGCCAGCAGAAGGAGTCCGGTCGCGGCCAGCAGGCCGATTGTCTTGTTCACTTGAGCTCTCCCTTGAGGGCCAGTTCGACGAAGGGGAGTCGATCGTTGCCGAAGAACATCATGTTGTCCACGAAGCTCGTCGGTGCACCGAACACGCCGCGTGCCACGGCTTCCTCCGTCGTGGCCTTGAGCCGGTCCTTCACGTCCTGATCCTGGATGCGGGCGCCGATTTTTGCCGCATCGAGGCCGGCGGCCGTGAGCACGGACGCGACCTCATTGATGTCGTTGAGGTTGCGGCCGTCGACCCACATCGCCTTGTAGATCGCCGGATGGTAGCGCTCGAACAGCCCGTCGATCTGGGCTGCCGCCGCGCCACGCATCAGAGCGAGCGTGTTCACCGGGAAGAACGGATTGCGCTGGAAGGGCACGCCGTAGTGGCGTGCCCACATCGGCATGTCGAAGCCGCTCCACGCCGACTTCTGCGGCATCTCGGCCGGCGAGTGGTTGCCGGTCGCTTTGAACACGCCGCCGAGCAACATCGGCTTCCTCGCCAGCGTGGCCCCGGCGCGCTTGGCGATCGCCTCGACCTGCGTGTCGGCGAGGTAGCTGTAGGGGCTGCCGTAGTCGAAGTAGAATTCCAGCGTGCGGGCCATGCGTTCCTCCTTGCTTGTCGCGAGCCTGCAGCGCTTCTAGCCTCGCGACAAGAAGATCAGGGGAAGGAACGCATGGGCCGGGTTGCAGACAAGGTGGTGCTCGTCACGGGCGCGGGGTCCGGCATCGGTCGCGCCAGCGCCGAGCTGCTGGCGGCCGAAGGCGCCACGGTGATCGTCACCGACATCAACCGGCCGGGCGGGCTCGAGACCGTTCAGCGGATTGCCAATCTGAACTCGGGGGGCAAGGCGCGGTTCGAAGAGCAGGACACATCGAAGGAAGCCGACTGGAAGCGCGTGATCGACGACATCCTGGCGCGCGAAGGCCGCTTGGACGGGCTGGTGAACAACGCCGGCATCTCGGGTCCCTTCCCGTCGACCTTCGAGAGCGAGAGCCTGGAGCAGTGGAAGCGCATTCTCGCGATCAACGTCGAGGGCGTGTTCCTCGGCTGCAAGTACGGTGTGCCGGCGATCAGGTCCTCGGGCGGCGGCTCGATCGTGAACCTGTCCTCGCTGGCGGCCTTCCTGGGCACGCCCGACCTGTCGGCCTACGGCGCCAGCAAGGGCGCGGTGCGGCAGTTCACCAAGACCGTCGCGATCGACTGCGCGCGCAAAGGCTACAAGGTGCGCTGCAACTCGGTCCATCCCGGCATCATCATGACGCCGATGGGCGAGAGCATCCT
>SCVT01000106.1 GCA_004296815.1 Reyranella sp.
GCTCTTCCGATCTCCATCGCGCCTCTGATCGTGCAGGGCACCTTCTTGGCCGCCGCCGCGATCCTGACCGAGGCCGCGCTCTCCTTCCTGGGCATCGGCATCCCGCCGGAGATCCCGAGCTGGGGCAACATCATGGCCGAGGGCCGCACGCTGTTCCGCGTGTTCCCGCACAACATCCTCTATCCCGGCATCTTCCTCGCCTTCACGGTGCTGGCGATCAACATCATGGGCGACGGTCTGCGCGACACGCTCGACCCGAAGATGAGCAAGAAAGTCTGATGTCCGAAGCCAAGAAGCCTGTCCTCGAAGTCCGCAACCTGGCCGTCACCCTGCCGAAAGGCGCCGATCGCGAATTCGCGGTCGAGAAGGTGAGCTTCACCGTCAATCCCGGCGAGATCGTCTGCCTGGTGGGCGAGTCGGGCTCGGGCAAGTCGGTGATCGCCTTCACCGTCATGGGCCTGCTGGCCAAGGCGCTGAAGCCCAGCTCCGGCGAGATCCTGCTGCAGGGCGAGAACATCCTGGCGGCGAGCGAGGAGCGGCTGCGCGAACTGCGCTGCTCGCGCATGTCGATGATCTTCCAGGAGCCGATGACGGCGCTCAATCCCGTCATGACCTGCGGCGACCAGATCGACGAGGTGCTGAGCACTCACACCGAGCTCGACGGCGCCCAGCGCAAGGCCAAGATCATCGCCATCCTCGACCGCGTGAAGCTGCCGGAGCCGGAGCGCATCTACGCCTCCTATCCGCACCAGCTCTCGGGCGGCCAGCGCCAGCGCATCATGATCGCCATGGCGCTGGTGCTCGATCCCGTGCTGCTGATCGCCGACGAGCCGACGACCGCGCTCGACGTCACGACCCAGGCCGAGATCCTGAAGCTGATCGCCGAGCTGCAGGAAGGCCAGGGCACCGGCGTGCTGTTCATCACCCACGATTTCGGCGTGGTCGCCGAGATCGCCCACCGCGTCGCCGTGCTGCGCTGGGGCGAGCTCGTCGAGATGGGGCCGACCGAGCAGATCCTGTCCCGGCCGGTCGAGAACTACACCAAGATGCTGATCTCCTCGGTGCCGTCGATCCATCCGGCGCATCGCGGCGTGCGACGCGACGGCGTGACCGTGCTGCGCACCGAAAAGCTCGGCAAGATCTATTCGGGCTCCGGCTTCTTCCAGAAGGCGCGCGTCGTGAAGGCCGCGGTCGACGTCGATCTCGACATCCGCAAAGGCGAGACGCTGGGCATCGTGGGCGAGTCGGGTTCCGGCAAGTCGACGGTGGCGCGCTGCATCGCCCGCCTGATTGACCCGACCGAAGGCAAAGTGTTCCTGGGCGATACCGAGATCGCCACCATGTCGGCGGGCAAGCTCCGGCCGCACCGCCGCCGTGTGCAGATCGTCTTCCAGGATCCCTACCGCTCGATGAACCCGCGCATCACCGTGGGCGACTTCATCACCGAGGGCCCGATGAACTTCGGCCTCGGCAAGGACGAGGCGATGGCCCGCGCCCGCAAGCTGATGGAGACGGTGCGCCTCGATCCCAACTCGCTCGACCGCTACCCGCACCAGTTCTCGGGCGGTCAGCGCCAGCGCATCTGCATCGCCCGCGCGCTCGCCATGGAGCCCGAGCTGCTGATCGCCGACGAGGCGGTCTCCGCCCTCGACGTCTCGGTGCAGAAGCAGGTGCTGGAACTGCTCGACGAGATCCGCCAGCGGCTGAACCTCGCCGTCCTGTTCATCACCCACGACCTGCGCGTCGCCGCGCAGATCTGCGACTACGTCGCGGTGATGAGCAAGGGCCGCGTCGTGGAGTACGGCGCCGCCGAGCAGGTCTTCGAGAACCCGACACACGAGTACACCAAGTCCCTGTTCGCCGCCGCTCCCGGCCGCAACTGGGAGTTCGGCAAGTTCGCGGCGGCGTGATAGGCTTCGATCACGACCAAGGAAAAGCCAGCTAGGCAGCCGCTGCCGAGCCTCCCCCTGACCCGGCGCCGGACGAAACGGCACAACCGTGTCCAGGGAGGTTCACATGGCGGAGAGCGTCTACAAGGTCATCGAGCTGGTCGGCACCAGCTCTGAATCCTGGGAAAAAGCGGCGAAGGCCGCGGTGGAGCGGGCGGCGAAGTCGCTGCGCGACCTGCGCGTTGCCGAGGTCGTCGAGCAGGACCTCGTGATCGAGAAGGGCAAGGTTTCCGCCTATCGCACCAAGGTGAAGCTCTCGTTCAAGTACGGCGGCGGCACCTGACGCTGGCAGGTGGCGGAACCGGGGGTAGACTGCGCCCCATGTCCTCCGGCTTCCTCGAAGACGCGTCCTTCAACCAGTCGCCGGCGTTCGGCGATGTGGACCTGTTCGCCGCGGATCGCCCGCTGGCGGACGCGGCGGCGCGCGCCGGGCTCGACCTCGGCGCGCTATCGGCCTGCGCCCGGGACTACGGCTCGGCGGAGACGCTCGATCTCGGGCGGCTGGCCAACGAGAATCCGCCCAAGCTCCGGCTGATGGACGGCAAGGGCAACCGGCTCGACCTGGTCGAGTTCCATCCCGCCTATCATGCGTTGATGCACAAGAGCATCGGCTACGGCATCCATGCCTCGGCCCACGAGACCGACCAGTCCGGCAGCGACAAGCCCGCGGCCATGTCGGCTCGCGCCGTGCGGCTGTATCTCGCCACGCAGGCCGAAAGCGGCCACATGTGCCCGATCACCATGACGCACGCCTGCGTGGGCGCGCTGCGCGCCGAGCCGGTGCAACTTGCGACCTGGCTGCCCAAAATCCAGACCCGCACCTATGATCCGCGGCCGCTGCCGTGGTGGGAGAAGAAGGGCGTGACGCTCGGCATGGGCATGACCGAGCGCCAGGGCGGCACCGACGTGCGCGCCAACATCACGACGGCGAAGGGTCACGGAGAGCATGCCGAGATCACCGGCCACAAATGGTTCATGTCGGCACCGATGTGCGATGCCTTCCTGGTGCTGGCCCAGGCCGAAGGCGGCCTCACCTGCTATCTGATGCCGCGCCATCGGCCCGACGGCTCGCAGAACGCCATCCGCTTCCAGCGCCTGAAAGACAAGCTCGGCAACAAGTCGAACGCCTCCTCCGAGGTCGAGTTCCACGGTGCCTGGGCCGAGCGGGTGGGCGCCGAAGGCGCGGGCATCCGCACCATCATCGAGATGGTGAACCTGACGCGGCTCGACTGCGCCATCGCCTCGGCCGGCCAGTCGCGTATCGCCCTCAGCCAGGCCATCCACCACATCCGCAACCGCTCCGTCTTCCAGCGGCGACTGGTCGACCAGCCGTCGATGCGCGCCGTCGTGGCCGACATGGCCTTGGAGCTCGAGGCGCAGGTCGCGCTGGTATTCCGTCTGTGCCGCGCCGCCGAGCGCGCGCTGGAGGATCCGCGCGAGGCGGCCTATGCGCGCCTGCTGACGCCGGCGATCAAGTTCCTGGTCTGCAAGAGCACGCCGCAGCTCGTCTACGAGGCCTTGGAGTGCCTGGGCGGCAACGGTTACACGGAAGACCTGCCGATGGCGCGCTACTTCCGCGAGTCGCCGTTGAATGCGATCTGGGAGGGCTCGGGCAACGTCATGGCGCTCGACGTGCTGCGCGCCGCCGGCCGCCATCCCGAGGCCGCCACCGACACGCTCTCGCGTCTCGTGCGCACGGCCGACAAGGCCTTCAAGGTCGGGCCGCTGGCACAGGCGCTGGAACGCACCTTGAAGTCTGGCGACGCCGAGCGCCGCGCCCGCTTCCTCTGCGAGGGGCTGGCGAAGATCGCCGCCGTCGCCGCCCTGGTCGAGGCCGGCTCGCCCTTCGCCGCGCTCTACGCCGAGAGCCGGCTGGGATCCCAGCACTTCGCCCAGTACGGCGCCGCCGACCTCGGCAACGCCGAGACCGCCCTGATCGACCGCGCGCTGGCGGCCTAGCGCTTGCGCACCCGGGTCTGCCAGGGCCGGAACAGCAGCGCGCCGCCCATCACGCAGCCATAGACCGCGAGGCCGATGCCCGTCGCCCAGAACACGGCGTCGAGCCCGTGTCCCAGTTCGAGGGCGAGCCAGCCTCCGCCCACGGCGATGGCGAGGCGCACCAGCACCGCGACGACCGGCACGCCCATGCGGCCGGCGCCCTGGCTGCCGAAATGCAGGGTCAGGCCGAGGCCGTAGAGGATGTAGAACGGCGCGGCGCGCGTGAGATAGGCCACGCACGCGGCGACCGCCGCGGTATCATCCGTGAAGAGCCGCGACCACGCTTCCGGCAGCAACGCGATCGCCATGCCGATCGTGCCGATGATGGCGGCCGCGAACAGGCTGCCGGTCCAGGCGACACGTCGCGCCCGCGCCCATCCGTCGGCGCCGGCGGCGATGCCGATCAGGGTCGTCATGCCGGTGCCGATGCCGTAGGACAGCGCGCCCATCAGGTGCTCCAGCCGAGAGCCGATCGCGTAGCCCGCCAGGGCCGCTGTGCCGAAGCGGCCGACCAGCCCGGTCATCACCATCGTGCCGATGCTGCCCACCACCGTGATCGCCGAGGAGGCGAGGCCCACGCCCAGGATCTCGGCGAACAGTCGGCGCTGCAGGCCGCGGCGGCCGAGCGACGGCACGAAGCCAAGCCGGCCACCCCATAGCGCGCGCGCCGCGAGGACCAGCGACACCGCCGACGCCGTGAGGCCCGCGGCGGCAAAGCCCATCAGGCCGATCCCCGGCCAGTCGCCGACGCCGAGGCCGAGCACCGCCGACAGCGGCACGTAGACGAAGGAGCCGACCAGCCCGATGCGGGCCGGCAGGGCCGCGTCGCCGCCGCCGCGCAGGAGGCCGGAGGAGAAGTTGATGCACCAGACGAGCGCCACGCCGCCGAACCAGAGGTTGCTGTAGGCGAGCGCCTGCCGCAGCACGTCGCCCTCGCCGCCCATCAGGCGATAGACGGCAGGTGCCGCGGTCCAGGCGAACAGCATGCAGAGGCCCGCGAAGGCGAACGCCACGACGAGCGCGTGCACGATCAGGGCCTGCGCGTCCTCGCGTCGGCCGCCGCCCAGCGCGCGTGCCATCGCCGCCGCGACGGCGCCACCCAGGCCCCCGGAGGACACGTTCATCACCACGACGACGAACGGATAGACGAGCGCGAAGGCCGCCAGCGCGTCGCTGCCCAGCTGGCCGACCAGCCAGATCTCGGTCAGCACGACGAAGATCTGCACCACCATGAACGCGGTG
The DNA here is from genome assembly GCA_004296815.1 of Reyranella sp. Taxonomy (GTDB): domain Bacteria; phylum Pseudomonadota; class Alphaproteobacteria; order Reyranellales; family Reyranellaceae; genus Reyranella. The sequence goes on from SCVT01000106.1 coordinate 5,190, forward strand.
GTGGGACCGGCGAGCCGCCACAAGGAGCGCCCGATGGGCGCTGTCAGAAGAGGATGGGACACGAGAGACTCCGGCAGAATGACAGCAGCGACAGCACGCCCGGCCAAGAAGCGGGCGAGAACGGATGGTTAAAGTCGCTGATCCATATGCGGAGTCTCCGAAGCGGCCGGCACTATGACCGCTCCCGCGCGCTGCGACAACCTGTCCGGAAAATAGTCGGCTCGTCCGCGCGCCGGAAAAAGATCGTTGGGCCTCAGGCGCTTGCAGGGGCGATGCCTGCAAAAGCGCGATTCGACTTTGCTCCGGCCGTTTTCGTAAGCAGAGAGCATGACTCGCGACACCCTCCTCATGTCCTCTCGCCAGCACGCTCTCGAGGGAATGTCCGGGCGGACATGCAATTCAAAAATGTCCGCTTTTGGCGGACATCGGACATCGGCCGCGACAGGCGAAAAAGCACGGCAGGACAAGCACTTGCCGGCACGTCCCACGCCGCTACACTTTCGCCTTAGCGTCCCAGCCAATGTCCCAGTGAGTATCCCGTCCCGATGAAAAAGATCTTCACCGCCTGCCTCGGCACCGAGACCAACACCTTCGCCTCGATCCCGACCGGGCTCGGCCTGTTCGAGGAGACCTGCCTGTTCCGCAAGGGCAGCTACGGCAAGAACGTGCCGATGTTCGGCGCGCCGCTCGATGTCTGGCGCAAGCGCTCCGAGGCCAAGGGCTGGCAGGTGGTCGAGAGCCTCTGCGCCTTCGCCCAGCCCGCCGGCAAGACGGTGAAGAAGGTCTACGAGATGTTCCGCGACGAGATCGTGGCCGACCTCAAGGCCGCGCTGCCGGTCGATGCCGTCCTGCTCTCCATGCACGGCGCTATGGTGGCGGAGGGCTACGACGATTGCGAAAGCGACCTGCTCGGCCATGTCCGCAAGGTCGTGGGCCCCGACGTGTTCGTCGGCGCCGAGCTCGACCTCCACTGCAACATCGGCGAAGGCACGATGCGCGACGCCAACGCGCTGGTGCTATTCAAGGAATACCCGCACGTCGACGTGTCGGACCGCGCCGACGATCTCTTCACTGTCGCCGAGGGCGCCCTCGAGGGCCGCACCAGGCCGGTGATGGCTTCCTACGACTGCCGCATGATCGGCGTGTTCCACACCACGCGCGAGCCGATGCGCGGCTTCGTCGACAAGCTGATGGGCATGGAGGGCAAGGACGGCGTGCTGTCGCTCTCGATCGCGCACGGCTTCCCGTGGTCGGACATTCCCGAAATGAGCAGCAAGGTCATCGCCGTCACCGACAACGACAAGGGCAAGGCCCAGAAGCTCTCGCGCGAGCTGGCACTGGAATTCTTCGCCATGCGCGACAAGACACAGCCGCCCTACGTCACGCTCGACACGGCGATGTCGCGCGTCTCCTCGCACAACCTGCCCAAGCCCATGGTGCTGGCCGATGTGTCGGACAATGCCGGCGGCGGAGCGGCCTCCGATTCGACCTTCATCCTGCAGGCGCTGCTCGACAAGAAGGTGAAGGATGCCGCCATCGCCATGTTCTGGGATCCGGGCGCCGTGAAGCTCGCCTTCGAGGTTGGCGAAGGCGC
>SCVT01000107.1 GCA_004296815.1 Reyranella sp.
TCTGGATCACCACCTCGACCGAGCTCTGCGGCACGTCGGCATCGTCGACGTGCACATGGCCCTGCCAGTTCTTGAAGCTGCCGGTCGTACGGAAGATGCGGGAATCGCCGATCGCGAACTCGATGATGCCGCGCGTGCCTTCGATCGTGAGTTCCTCGCGCGCCGGGGCAGGCTGAACCGAGGCCGCGAAAGCGACGGCGGCGAGCAACGAGAGGGGAAGGACGCTAGTTCGCAACGACCGGCTGCTCCTCGTAGGTGGAGAAGAAACGGCGGCCGGAGCCGCGCTGGTTCTCGTAGATCGAGCCCTGGTGATCGGCCGGCGGCAGCGGCATGCGGACGGGTGCGGGCCGGACGCGCGGCTCGATGTTGGGCTGGCCCAGCACCATGCGGCTGTTGAACTCGTCGAAGTCGGCGATGCCCATCAGCGGCCAGGCGTCGGCGGCCGTGTATTCGTGCAGCAGCAAGCGGCGCTGGCGGTTGGAACGATTGAGGGCCGAGCCATGGACGAGGCGGGCGTGATGGATCGTCATCGACCCGGCCGGCCCCATCAACGGCACCGCCTTGTCGATGTCGAGGCTGCAGGCCTGCGGGTCGAGGGCACCGCAGAAGCGGCCATTGGCATGATGATCGTATGTCGGGCCGTGATGCGTGCCCGGCATCACCAGCAGCGGGCCGTTCGCATCGTCGCAATCGTCGAGATAGATGCCGGTCGCCAGCACATCGTCGTTGGTGTGAGGGTAGAACGCCCAATCCTGATGCCATTCGACGGGAGAGCCGTAGCCTGCCGACTTCATGTTGAGCTTGCCGCCGTAGAGGCGGATGTCGGGACCGAGCAACTGGCTCAGGATCGAGGTGATCTTGCGATCGCGCGTCAACGCCTTGAAGAAGTCGTAGCGCTTGAAGATCGCCGGCTTCAGTCGGCGCACCCTGGGAAGGGCGGCGCTGTGACTGGCTTCGAGATCGTAGAGGTCGTCGTTTGCCGAGACGCCACGGGCATCGGCGACGATGCGATCCGTGAGCGAGCGCAGCTCGGCGAGCTGCTCGCCCTGGATCAGGCGCGGGATGACGAGATAGCCGTCGCGACGGTAGGTCTCGATTTGCTGTTCGGTCAGCATGTCGAAATCATAGCACGGGAGGCCGGCTTCACCGATAATCACGCTATGGCGAGCCGTGCCCTATTTCCGACACTTGTCTATCGCGAGTCCCTCGTCGACAGGAGCTGGCGGCGCTTCAACCAGGATCTCGCCGACGAGTGCCAGTCGCTGGCCGTCTCCGATGCGGCGGGACAGCGCTGGTCCGCTAAGCACTACATCGGTGGATATACCTCCTACGGCTCTCTGGACCGGCTGCATCTCGTCTCGTCGCTGTTCGCGCGGTTGCGTCGGCGCATCGACAGCCATGTGAAGGCCTTCGCCGGCGACCTCCACTACAACCTCTCGGGCCGGACGCTCGCCATGACCGACTGCTGGGCGAACGTCATGCCGGCCGGCACGGTCCACTCCTTGCATCTTCATCCCGGGTCGGTGATCAGCGGGACCTACTACGTCTCGGTCCCGAAGGGCGCGGGGGCGCTCAAGTTCGAGGATCCGCGGCTCGCGGCGCAGATGGCTACACCGCCCCGGCGGTCGAATGCGCCGGAGGCTTTTCAATCCTTCGTGAGCGTACCTGCGAGCGACGGTGATCTCGTGCTGTTCGAGAGCTGGCTGCGCCACGAGGTGCCGCCGGCACGCTTCTCCGGCGAGCGCATCTCGATTAGCTTCAACTACGCATGCCCGCCCAAGACGGGCCGCTGAAGGGACTTCACGATGCGCACTTCCGTTCTGGCTCTTTCAATGGTCGTCGCGGCCGGCATTGCTCCGGCGGGCGCCGACGAGCTGCCGATCTTCGATGCCCACATGCACTACAGCCACGATGCCTGGACGGTGGTGCCACCGAAGGAAGTGGTCGAGATCCTGAAGAAGGCAGGCGTGAAGCGCGCCATGGTGTCGAGCTCGAACAACGAGGGCACCAAGATGCTGCAGGACGTGGCGCCCAACGTGATCGTGCCGGAGCTCAGGCCCTACCGCTCGCGCGGCGAGATCGGGACCTGGGCGAAGGATCCGACCCTGATCCCGTTCCTCCAGGACTTGCTGTCGAAGCGCAAGTACGTGGCAATCGGCGAGTTCCACATCTACGGAGCCGACGCCGATCTGCCCAACATGCGCAAGGTCGTCGACCTCGCCAAGCAGTACGGCCTCTATCTCCACTCTCACTCCGACGCCGACGCGGTCGACCGGCATTTCCAGCAGGATCCGAACGCCAAGGTCCTGTGGGCGCACTCCGGCTTCGAGCGGCCCGAGAAGGTGCGCGAGATGCTGCGCAAGTACTCGACCCTGTGGTGTGATCTCGCGTTCCTGACCTCGCACGCCAACAACGGAAAGGTGGCGCCCGGCTGGCGCGAGGCCTTCATGGAATTCCCGGATCGCTTCGTCGTCGGCACCGACACCTTTACGCCGGAGCGCTGGCACTACGTGATCGAGCACGCACGCTGGTCGCGCCAGTGGCTGTCCGACCTGCCGCCCGATGTCGCGCGCAAGATCGCCTACGAGAACGGCGATCGCCTCTTCGGCAACCACGCCGGAGCGCAACGTTGAGATTTGTCGCCGCGCTGCTCGCGGTCGTCCTGGCATCACCGGCATTCGCCGACTGCCCGCTCGACCTCGGCCGCGGCACCGGCTGGGTGGTGTTCTCCAATCACTACATGCTCGCCTTCCGCTCGGATCCGCTGCGCATCGAGACCGGCGAGCCGTTCGCCCTGGTCCTCAACGTCTGCACCAAGAACGGCAAGCCCGCGGAGCTGGTGGCGGTCGATGCGCAGATGCCCGAGCACCGGCACGGCATGAACTACCGGCCGACCATCGTGGGTGCGGACAACGGGCGCTATCGCGCCGAGGGTCTGGTGTTCCACATGCCGGGCCGCTGGGAGCTCACCTTCGACGTGCGCGCAGGCGAGGAAACCGAACGCCTGACGCACGACATCATCCTCAAGTGACGCGCCTCCTGCTGCTGCTTGCGCTGCTCGCCGGTGGGGCCGGCGCAAGCAACGCGCAGCAGCTTCTCGACTGGTCGGCCGACGAGATCGCCAGCGTGGGCCAGCACGGGCCGTGGCCGCCGCCGCCCGTGCGCGACCCCTCGAACCGTGTTTCCGGAATGCCGGCAGGCATCCTGCTCGGCGAGCACCTCTTCAACGACCTCAGGCTCTCCGGGGACGGCCGGATGAGCTGCGCGACCTGCCATCAGGCCGGCCGGGACTGGAGCGACGGGCTCGCCAAGGCGAGGGGCAACGTCGAGCTGGACCGCCGCACGCCGACGCTGTGGAACGTGGGCTATCTCCATTGGTTCGGCTGGGACGGGGCGGGCGATTCGCTCTGGGCGCAGAGCATCCGGCCGCTGCTCGATCCGCGCGAGATGAACGGCGGCCCGGCGCGGCCCGCGACGCTCCTGCGCTCCGATGCCCAACTCGCCTGCGGCTACGGCAAGGCGTTCGGCGAGAAGCCCGGCATCGACGATGAGAAGCTGCTGGTCGACACCGCCAAGGCGTTGGCGGCGTTCCAGGCGACGCTGGTCAGCCCGCGCACGTCGTTCGACGACTTCCGAGACGCGTTGGTCGCGGGTGATCGCGACCGTGCCGCCCGCTATCCGCTGGCCGCCCAGCGCGGCCTCAAGCTGTTCATCGGATCGGCCAACTGCAACCTCTGCCACCTCGGGCCGCGCTTCACGAGCGGAGAGTTCGGCGATGTCGGCATTCCCTTCTTCGTGCGGCCAGGCGAAGTCGATACGGGCCGGCATGGCGGGCTCGGTCGGCTCGCCGCCAGCCCGTTCAACCTGCTCGGCAAATACAATGACGACCCGACGGGCGCCAGTGCGCGACGCACCCGCCATGTTCAGCGCCAGCACACCAACTTCGGCGAGTTCCGCGTGCCGGGCCTGCGCCAGGTCGGTCGCGGTGGTCCCTATATGCACAATGGCAGCGTCCTCACGCTCGAGGATGTCGTGAAGCACTATTCCGAAGTGAGTCCCGATCGCCTGCACAGCGACGGTGTGCCTGTCGTGCGACCGCTCGCGCTCTCGAAGGAGCAGAGCGCCGATCTCGTGTCCTTCTTGCGCACGCTCGACACCGAAGTACCGCCGCGTCCGGCCGCGCCGCCGCTCTGCCCCTAGCGCAGGCGGGCCAGCGCGCTTTCCAGGATCCAGGCCGCCGCGGCAGCATCGACGCGCTCCGCACGCTTGGCGCGGCTCATGTCGTAGTCGTCGATCATGCCGCGCGTCACGGCCGCGGTGCTCATGCGCTCGTCCTGCATGACGACGGGCAGCGCGGCGATCGCCGGCGGTCCGTGGTTCGCGATATTGGTGACGAACTGACGGACCGACTGGCAGCGTGGTCCCTCGGTGCCGTCCATGTTGAGCGGCAGGCCGACCGTAAGCGCCTTGATCTCGTGCTTGCGTACCAGCTCGTCGAGAGTCACGAGGTCGGCGGCAAGCTTGGTGCGCTTTACGGTCGTGAGAGGCGTCGCAAGCATGCGCAGCGCGTCCGAGGTCGCGACCCCGATCGTCTTGCTGCCGACGTCGAGCGCCATCAGCCGTCCGTCGCGGACGAGCAGGGCCTTCAGTTCGGGGAAGTCGACGACCGGCATGTCAGGCGGCCTTGCTGTCGAGCCAGGTGGCGGCCTCGTCGGCGATCTTCTCCCAGCCCGGCTGGCCCAGCACCCAATGCCCCTGGCCGCTGTACTCGACATACTGCGAGACGTGCTGGAACCGACGCGAGGTGCGGCGCACGACGTCGGGCGGCACGAGCCTGTCCTTCTCGGCGGCCACGAACAGCAGCGGTGCCGTCACGGTCCGTGGATCGACATGCGCCGCCTTGCCGCCGTCCAGCCAGGGCAGGGCGATCTCGAACAGAGCGCGACCGGACTCGTGGACGAAGCCCGCATGGGTCGCGGTGCCTTCGGCAGGGTCGGTGGTGTTGAACGTGTGGGACAGTGCTTCCGCGAGCGTGGCGCGGTGCGGCTTGCGCCACCAGGCCCAGGTGAGCTGGATGCGGGCGAAGGCGAGCAGGTTCGAGGGCCGGATCGCCACGACGCTGGAGGGCGGTGCGGGGGTGAGCAGGACGCCGGCTTTGGCGAGGCCCTTGGCGCAGAGCAGGAGCGCGATCAGGCCTCCCATGGAGTGGCCGATCACGACCGGCTTCTCCGGCAAGCCCTGGATCGTCGCCTCGAGATCGGCCACGTAGTCGTTGAGACTGGTCTCGCCGAGCCCTGCCGACGGGGTGCCGGGCGGCGCCTCGTGGTGGCGCAGCGACGGCGCCAGTGTCTGCCAGCCACGGGACTCCAGGAACGGGCGCCAGTTTCGCCAGACGTCCGATGTTCCCCACATGCCGTGAATCAGGACTGCCAAGCGGGCCATGGTCGAGGTTATAAGGCGGGCGATGGATCGGGTCGACAGGACCCGAACGAAAGGGTGCTTCGTCAGGTGACCGACACGCTCTATGCCCTGTTGGCGATCGCGGTGGTGCTGACTCTCGTCAGCGTCCTCGTGCCCTTGGCCGAGCGTTTCCGCCTGCCGCACACCGTGCTGCTGGCCATCGCCGGCATGGGCCTGGGCTTCTTCGGCTCCTGGGTCGCGAGCGGCGGCATCAAGCTCGGCGTCCTGGGCGACGCCTTCATCGGCCTCGACAAGCTCGAGGTCGGATCCGAGTTCTTCCTGCCCCTGTTCCTGCCGCCGCTCCTGTTCACGGCGGGCCTCACGATCGACGTGCGCCGCCTCATGGACGAGGTCCACGCCGTTCTGTTGCTCGCCATCGTGGCGGTGCTGGTCTGCATCGCCAGCGTCGCGGGCGTCGTTCACCTCGTCACCGGCATGGACATCGTGGTCTGCCTGCTGCTGGGAGCCGTCGTGTCGACAACCGATCCGGCGGCCGTCATCGGCATCTTCCGCGACGTCGGCGCGCCCAAGCGGCTGTCGATCCTGGCCGAGGGCGAGTCGCTGCTGAACGACGCGGTCGCCATCGCGGCCTTCGGCCTCTTCATGGGCATCCTGGTCGCCCGCGCGTCGGCCGATCCCTCGGCGGCCATGCCGACCGGCCCGACAGCGGCGATCGGCGTGTTCCTGCGTGAGTTCATCGGCGGCCTGGTGCTGGGCTTCATCATGGCGCGTGCCGCCATGATGATCCTGCCGCGGCTCGGTGAATCGGACGCCGCCATCGCCTCGGTGACCGTGAGCCTCTGCTACCTCTGCTTCATTTTCGCCGACCGCTACCTCCACGTCTCGGGCGTCGTCGCCGTCGTGATGGCGGCGCTGACCGTGGCCGCCTACGGCCCGACCCATCTCCACCCGCGGCAATGGTCGTCGCTGAAGCAGGTCTGGGCGCAGCTCGAGTTCTGGGCGAACTGCCTGATCTTCGTGCTGGCCTCGATGCTGGCGGCCGACGTGCTGCTCAAGATCACATGGATCTACGTCTGGGCGGTCGCCGCGGTCGCGATCGGCGCCTTTGCGGCACGAGCCCTGGTCGTGTTCGGCATGCTGCCGGTGCTCGAGACGTTCAAGCTCGTGCAGCCGGTGAACGGGCAATACAAGGTGATCCTGGTGTGGGGCGGCCTGCGTGGCGCCGTGACGATCGTGCTCGCGATGGTCGCCTCGGGAAACCAGCAGATCCCCGAACCCGTGCGCGACTTCATCGCGCTCTCTGCCGTGCTGTTCGTGCTGTTCACCCTGTTCGTGAACGCCACGACGCTCGGCCTGGTTATGCACGGTCTGGGGCTCGACAAGCTCAGCCGGCTGGAGCTTGCGTTGCGCGACCGCGTGCTGGCGCTGTCGCGCGTCAACGCCGACCGGCACCTGAGTCAGATCATGCGCCAGTACAATGAGCGCATTGGCGGACTGGCCGTCGACCCGGCATCGGCCGGCGAGGCGGCCGTCGAGCCGCCGCCGGCCGAGCTGGCCCTCGACCTCGACGAGCGGGTGAAGATCGGCCTGGTCACGCTCTGCACGCGCGAGAAGGAGCTCTACCTCGAGCAGTTCGAGCAGCAGATCCTGTCGCGGCGCATGGTGGCGGTGCTGGCGGCCCGCGCCGACCGGCTGATCGACACGGTGCGCGACAAGGGCGTGCAGGGCTACGAGGAGTGGGTCGAGGAGATCGCCCGGCCCGACATCGGCTTCCGTCTGGCGCTCTGGCTGCATCGCCGGGCCGGTTTCGAGCGCATGTTGACCGAGCGGCTGGCCGACCGGTTCGAGATTTTGATGGTGTCGGCCAGCGTCCTGGCCGAGCTCGCCTCGTTCAACGCGAACTCGGTGGCGGATCTGCTGGGCCGCGAGGCCGAGGAGAGCCTTGCCAAGGTGATCGAGGGGCGCCAGTCCGCGGTCGACGGCGCGCTGCGGGCACTGTCGCTGCAGTATCCCGGCTACTCCGAGTCGGTGCAGAACCGACAGCTCGAACGCGCCGCCATTCGCTTCGAGTCCGCCGAGTACACCCGCCGCCTGCGTGAGGGCATCATCAGCCGCGAGGTCTACAACGACCTCATCGAGCAGCTCGCCGAAAGGCGCGGCGCCGTGAGCAAGCGTCCGCCGCTCGATCTCGGCCTCGAGCTGCAGGCCATGATCGGCCGGGTGTCGCTGTTCGCTTCGCTCGACCAGCAGACAATCGTCGAGGTCGGCAAGCGACTGCGCGCGCTGGTCGCCTTGCCGGGAGAGAAGATCGTCGAGGCCGGCGGGCCGTCCGACTCCATGTACTTCGTGGCGGCCGGCGAGGTGACCGTCCATGTCCGCGCCATCCTGGTCACGCTGAAGGAAGGCGACTTCTTCGGCGAGATGGGCCTGCTGACGTCCCAGCCGCGCAACGCCGACGTCGTCGCCAACGGCTATTGCCACCTGCTGGTGCTCTACAAGAAGGACTTCGAGAAGATCCTCGCCGGCCGGCCCGATGTGCGCAGCGCGGTCGAGGCGGTTGCCGCCCGCCGCATCGCTGAGAACGAGGCCAAGGCCGCCTCCTAGTCGGGTTGCCCCTGCAGGGCAAAACGGCTACCAACCGCGCCGAATACGCTTCCGGAGTGTTGTCATGTCGCTCGACAAGGACACGGTGGCGCGCATCGCGCGGCTCGCCCGTCTCAAGGTTCCCGAAGAGGAGCTGGCGCCGCTCGCCGGCGAGCTCTCGGGCATTTTTGCCTGGATCGAGCAACTGAATGAGGTCGACACGAAGAACGTCGAGCCGCTGTCGTCCGTCTCCGACGTGACGCTGCCGATGCGGGCGGACAAGGTCACCGATGGCGGCGTCGCGGCCCGGGTGCTGGCCAACGCCCCGGGCGGCGCGGTCTACATCGATCCGAGCGACAAGAACGCCGGCGGCTTCTTCACCGTCCCGAAGGTGGTGGAGTAGACCATGGCGGCTCTCACCGATCTCACCGTCGCCCAGCTCGGTGCCGCGCTCGCCAAGAAAGAGGCGAGCGCCGTTGAAGTGGCCGATGCGCACCTGAAGAAGCTCGACGAGCATCGCGCGCTCAACGCCTTCATCACCGAGACGCCCGACAAGGCGCGCGAGATGGCCAAGGTCTCAGACGCGCGCCGCGCGAAGGGGGAGGCGGGCCTGCTCGAAGGTGTGCCGCTCGCCATCAAGGATCTCTTCTGCACCGAGGGTGTGCAGACGACGGCGGGGAGCCACATCCTCGGAGGCTTCGTGCCGCAGTACGAGAGCACCGTGACGACCAACCTCTGGAGGTCGGGTGCGATCATGGTCGGCAAGACCAACCTCGATGAGTTCGCGATGGGCTCGTCGAACATGACCAGCCACTTCGGCGGCGTCGAGAACCCGTGGAAGCGCAAGGGCGACAACCGCAAACTGGTGCCGGGCGGATCGTCCGGCGGCTCGGCTGCGGCGGTCGCGGCCTATATGGTGCCGGGCAGCACCGGCACCGACACCGGCGGCTCGATTCGCCAGCCGGCGGCCTTCTGCGGCATCGTCGGCCTGAAGCCGACCTACGGCCGCTGCTCGCGCTGGGGAGTCGTGGCCTTCTCGAGCTCGCTCGACCAGCCGGGCCCGTTCGCGCGCACCGTCGAGGACACGGCGCTGTTGCTGCAGGCAATGTCGGGGCACGATCCGAAGGACTCGACCTCGGCACCGCTGCCGGTGCCGGACTTCGCCGCCGCTGCGCGCAACCCGGACATCAAGGGCCTGAAGGTCGGCGTTCCGAAGGAGTACCGCGTCGACGGCACCGCGGCCGAAATCGTGGCGCTGTGGGACGAGGGACTGGAGATGCTGAAGGCGGCCGGCGCGCAGCCGGTCGAGGTCTCGCTGCCCCACACCAAGTACGCGCTGCCGGCCTACTACATCGTGGCGCCGGCGGAGTGCTCGTCGAACCTCGCGCGCTACGACGGCGTGCGCTACGGGCTGCGCGTTCCCGGCAAGGATCTCACCGACATGTACGAGAGTACGCGCGGCGCGGGCTTCGGCAAGGAGGTGCGCCGCCGCATCATGATCGGCACCTACGTGCTGTCGGCAGGCTACTACGACGCCTACTACAAGAAGGCGCAGCAGATCCGTCAGCTCATCGCGCAGGATTTCCGGAACGCGTTCGAGAAGTGCGACGTGCTGCTGACGCCCACGGCGCCGACGGCCGCCTTCGCCGCCGGTGAGAAGATGGACGATCCGGTGACCATGTACCTCAACGACATGTTCACCATCCCTGCCTCGATGGCGGGCCTGCCCGGCATCTCGGTGCCGGCCGGCGTCGACAAGGACGGCCTGCCGCTCGGCCTGCAGCTGATCGGCCGCGCCTTCGACGAGGTGACGATGCTGCGTGCTGCGGCGGCGCTGGAGAAGGCCGCTGGTTTCAGCGGCCGCGCCGCGGGCTACTAGCATGTCGGCGGAACTCTACGCCGCCTTCCTCGTCGCCTGCCTGGTCGTGGTCGTCGTGCCGGGCCCGACGGTGACGCTCATCATCGCCAACAGCGTCCAGCATGGCGTGCGCGCCGGCCTGCTCAATGCCGTGGGCACACAGGTCGGGCTGGCGGTCATGATCGGGATCGTGGGCATCGGGCTCACCTCGCTGATCGAGGCGGCGGGCCACTGGTTCGACTGGCTGCGTCTTGCAGGCGCGGCCTATCTCGTGTGGCTGGGCTGGAAGATGATCCGCTCCTCGGGCGAGCAGGCCGAGCTGGTGCCGCCGCGCGGCGGCTTCCTGATGCAGGGCGCACTGGTCGCGCTCAGCAACCCCAAGACCCTGATCTTCTTCGGCGCCTTCTTCCCGCAGTTCATCGATCCCGCACGCGACTACGGAATGCAGATCGCGATCATGGGCGTCACGGCCATGCTGTTTGCCGCAGTGTCCGACAGTGCCTACGCCTTCGCCGCTGGCCGCGCCGGCCGGGCGCTTTCCGCCAAGCGAGTGCGGCTGATGACGCGGCTGAGCGGCAGCTTCCTGATCGGCGGGGGCGTCTGGCTGGCGCTGTCGCGCCGCTGAGGCGTACACTCCCGGCAACCGGGAGAAACGAACATGGCGAAGGAATTCGATCTGGTCGTGCGCGGCGGCAACGTGGCGGACGGCACGGGTGCCGCGATCCGGCAAGCCGACATCGCGGTGAAGGACGGCAAGATTGCAGCCGTCGGCAAGGTCGCTGGGCAGGGCGCCGAGGAGATCGACGCCAAGGGCCTGCTGGTCACGCCGGGATTCGTCGACATCCATACCCACTATGACGGGCAGGCGACTTGGGATTCGCGCCTGCAGCCGTCGAGCTGGCATGGCGTGACGACCGCGGTGATGGGCAATTGCGGCGTGGGCTTCGCGCCGGTGAAGGTCGAGGATCGCCAGCGCCTGATCGAGCTGATGGAAGGGGTCGAGGACATTCCCGGCGCCGCGCTCGACGAGGGCCTCAACTGGTCCTGGGAATCGTTCGGCCAGTATCTCGATGCGCTCGACGCCCGGCCGCGCGACATGGATCTCGGGGCCCAGCTTCCGCACGGCGCACTGCGTGTCTTCGTGATGGGCGAGCGCGCCGCCAAGCTCGAGGAAGCGACAGCGGAAGAAGTCGCGCAGATGCGCGCGCTGACCGCGCAGGCGATGCGCGATGGCGCGCTGGGCTTCTCGACCTCGCGCACCCTCAACCACCGCACCGTGAAGGGCGACCCGACGCCGTCGCTGCGCGCCTCCGAGGCCGAGCTGCTGGGCATCGCGCTCGGCATGAAGGACGCGGGCTCGGGCGTCATCGAGTTCATCTCCGACTTCAACACGCCCAATCCCGAGACCGAGTTCGAGATGCTCGACCGGCTGCTCACCGCATCGGGGCGGCCGTTCTCGGTGTCTCTGGCGCAGCGCCATTCGCGCCCCGACGGCTGGCGCCGCCTGCTCGGTCTGGTCGAAGGGCTGGCAGCCAAGGGGCACAGCGCCAAGGCGCAGGTCGCGCCGCGTCCGATCGGCGTGCTGCAGGGACTGCAGGCGAGCCGCATCCCGTTCTCCATGTGCGCCGCCTACAAGGCGATCCAGCACAAGAGCGTGGCGGAGCGCCTGGCGATCATGCGCGATTCCGCCTTCCGCGCGCAGATCCTGAAGGAGAGCCACGAGCCGCTGCGCTCGGAGATGGCGGCGCGGCTCACCGACTTCGACCGCATGTTCCCGCTGGGCGATCCGCCGGACTACGAGCCTGCGCAGGAGAAGTCGCTGGGCGCGCAGGCCCGCCGCGAGAACCGCGATCCGCGCGAGGTCGTCTACGACTATCTGGTCGAAGGCGAGGGCAAGAACTTCATCTTCGCGCCGTTCGCCAACTATGCGGCCTTCAATCTCGACTGCTGCAGCGAGATGATGCAGAGCCCGCACACGCTGATCGGCCTGGGCGACGGCGGCGCCCATGTCGGCCTGATCTCCGACGGCTCCTACCCGACCTACCTGCTGGCGCATTGGGGCCGCGACCGCAAGAGCGGCAAGCTCGACGTGTCGT
>SCVT01000108.1 GCA_004296815.1 Reyranella sp.
GCCTTCTGCCAGGCTTGGTCGGGATTGAAGACGGTCATCGACGCCGCACGCTGCGTGGTGTCGGGGCCGAGATCCTGCTGCCAGACCACGTCGTCGGGGCCGACCATGAAGGTCATGACGCCGGTCACACCGTAGATCGCGGGCCAGGCGATGGCCGCGAAGCCTCCGATCATGCGGCCGCCCACGATGTAGTCGCGTGCGCCGCCGGCCGCCGCCGCGCCTTGCGCGTAGAGCAGGCGGTAGTTGTAGCCGTAGTGGCCGCCCGGCGCGGTGCCGTCGGGCTGCGAGTTGGCGAGCTGGGCGCCGAGCGGGCTTTCGGGCCGTCCGGCGGTCGGCGGCCAATAGAGCCCGTCCATGCGGCCGGGCGAGCTCAGCAGCCGCCGCGCATAGGCGGGGGCGCTGGTCTTCATCGGGTTGAGCTCGGCGTAGTCGCGTTGCGCGTCGCCGATCGAGAGCAGCGTCTGGATGGCGCCGAGCTCGTTGCGGCCGATCTCGCGATCGACCATCTCGCGTGCACCGGCCCTGGCGTCGAAGCGCCACTCCGCGCCGTCCTTCTTGAGCGGCACCGGCCAGGTCCAGCCGGTGGTGCCGACCTCGACGACCGCCTTGTCGCCCTCGACGCTCACCTTGTGGTTCACGTCCCAGGCGGCGAGGAAAGTCGCTCGGCTTCGCTCGAAGTTGCGATTGCTGGTCGGGATGAAGTCGAGCCACCATGGGCCCAGGATCGAGGCCAGCGCTTTGTTGTCCTTGCGCTTCAGCGCCGCCACCAGCGCGTCCATCGCCGCGTCGGCGGTGGCGAAGCCCTGGGTCGTGGCCGGTTGCTGCGCTGCCGCCGTGGCGGCAAGGCCGACCAGGAGGGCGGGCGCCAGCAGGCCGCGCCGGAACATCGTCTCGCTCATCGCCGGCCTCCGTGCCCGCCACCACCATGTCCGCCGCCGCCGTGGCCGCCACCATGATATCCGCCGCCGTGATGGCTGCCGCCATGCTGGCCGCCACCATGACTTTGATGGTTGGTGTGGCTGAAGTTGCGGTTGTTGTAGGAGTGGCCGCGATTGGCCTCGTGATTGACTTGGCGGCCGTGATTGACGCCGCTCATCGCGTGGTTGCGTTCGCCACCCCGGTTTTCTCCGCGATTGGCGCCGCGCTCCTGACCGCGCTGGCCCTCATGGTGATCGATCTGGCCGCGGAACGCCTGGCGCTGCTCCGCCGTGGGGTGGTGCTGCCCGTACTTCTGGCGGTCGTTGCGGTTGCGATAGGGCACGTTGTGCCGGTGTGCCGGATCGTGGTTCCAGTGATTGTTGTTGTAGTGGTTGTGGTTGAAGTTGTTGGTGATGTTCGTCGCCTTGTTGACGTTCACCGTGGTGTAGCTGTTGCCGCCATGCCAGCCGCCCCAACCACCCCAGCCCCAGCCGCCACCCCAGCCGCCGCCCCAGTGCCAGCCGCCGAACATTGCGGCACCGGCCGCGATGCCGACACCGAAGGCCAGCCCGCCCAGCAACGCCGCGCCGGCGTCGTAGCCCGGCGGCGGGGGGATGTAGGTCGGCGGATAGGCGGGATAGGGCCACGTGCCGTAGACCGTCTCGGGATTGTAGGTCGGGACATAGATGACATCTGGCGTGGCCGGCTCGATCACAATGGCGGGCGGCGTCCCGGCCGGTGCGCCCGAGGTCGGCGGCTGCTCGACCACCTTCTGCTGCGGCGTGCTCTTCAGCGTGCCGGCGGTCTTGGCCTGCGCGCGCAGACGCTGGATGGAGGCCGCGACGTCGGACTGCTGCGAGATCATGGCGTCGCCGACGTTCTGCACCCAGTCGAGTTTGCTGCTCATCATCTGCAGGACCTGCGGGAAGGCGACCAGGGAGGTGACGCTGACGTCCCAGCCCTTGTCCTTGACCGCGGCCACTGCGGCGTCGCCCTTGAGGTTCGGGTACTCCTTCGACCAGCGCGCCGCCTCGACGATCTCCAGCGGGTAGGTCGCCGCCATCAGGACCTGCGACATCAGAGTGTCGGGATAGAGCGCGATCGGCGCTAGCATCTGGTCGAGCTGGGCGTTGGTGAACTTGCTACCGCCCGCGGCGGCTGTCGTGGCCGCTCCGGGCGCGGTCTGCGCCATGGCCTCTGTCAGGGTGCCCGCTGTTCCTGCTGCCATGCCGGTGACGGCGATGGCCGTCCCCATGGCGACGACGTCACGTCGCTTCATGTTCGCTCCCAGTTCGATCCCCGTGGCGTCTGTTCTATCGGTTGCTCGGCCATGCCGCCAGTCCACTGTGTCCAGCGCGTCGCATTGCTTTCCCAAGGCGGCCCGCGTTAAGCACGCGCTCCCACCGTGCCGCACGAGAGTAACGAGTTCATGAAGCGCAAGGTCAGCAAGGCGTTCGTCTATCTCGGCCGTTCGGCCATCCATGGTATCGGCTGCTTCGCCGACTGCGACGTGAAGAAAGGCGAGATCATCCGTATCTGGGACGGGAAGGACAGCCGCTGGATCCCGACCGCCAAGGCGCATGCCTCGCCACAAGCCCATCTCATCAAGCGCTTCGGCATCCGCAACCACGGCGGCTACTGGTGCCCGAAGGACTTCCTGCGGATCTCGACCGGCTGGTACATGAACCACTCCGCCGATCCCAATACAGGCTCGGACGACGAGGACGTGACCTATCACGCGCTGCGCGACATCAAGGCGGGCGAGGAGCTCGTCATGGACTATCGCCGCATGGATCCCCGCCACGACAATCTCAGCCGCGACGAACGTGTCCCGGCGGCGGCTGCCGCGAAGAAGGTGGCCGCCCGGAAGAAGCCGCGCCGCCGCTGAAGGCCACCGGTCCGGCGCTGCGGGCTAGAGCGGCTGCCTCAGGATCCACTCGCGTGCCGCGGCGAGGTCGCTGAACACGCGCAGCGGCCGGTTCGCAGCCGCCAGCATGCCGAGCACTCTGGTGAACATCGGCACCATTTCCTCCTGCGCCACGATCGCCAGCGCGCCGACCGCAGACTTCTGGTGACTGGCACGCATGCGCACGCCGAGCGCCATGATGTTGTCCATGCCCATGGTCGTATGGGCGTGCAGCCCGTCGAACAGCTTGCGCCAGGCGTGGAGGTCGGCGCCGTCGATCGTGTCGAGATAAGACTCGAACTCGGCTTTCGTGACATCGCCTTCGGCCACCGCGGAAAAGAGGCGTTCTTTCGAGTCGATGATCCAGTGCAACGGCATCGGCGCACTGTGCCAGCCACTCCGCTGGCATTCCAGCTTGCCGAAAGGAGGGGGTGACGCGGGCCTACTGCGAGTCTAAGCGTGATCGGCCCGCATATTCGTTGGAGACCCAAACAGTGTCCGCCCCCGATCCCGCTGAGCTTGCCGCCCGACCGGCCAATGGCCGTTTCGATGGGCGTCGCCTGCGCAGCGAGCGGACCCGGCACCTGATCATCGAGGCCTATCTCGGCCTGCTGCATGAAACCCGCAGCATGCCGACGGCGGCCGAGATCGCCCGGCGTGCCGGCTATTCGGTGCGCTCGATCTTCGAGCGCTTCGCCGACCTCGACGCGCTGAGCCTCGCCACCGCCGATTATGCCATCGCGCTGGGCCAGGCCGAAGCGGTCGCGGTCGACGTCGAGGGCGACCGGCCGACGCGCATCAGGAGCCACATCCGCACCCGTGCCCAGGCCTGCGAGAAGTGGCTGCCGCTGTGGCGCATCCTGACGGCCAAGCCGATCCAGGAGCAGCTCCCGGAGATTCGCGCCCGCGTGGTCGCCGTGCGCCACGCCAATGTCGAGCGGTTGACGCTGATGTACGCACCGGAGCTGGTGACGCTCGATGCGAAGGCGCGCGCCCACCTGCTGACGGCGCTGGCCGCACTCACCAGCTTCGAGAGCTGGGAGCAGCTCCGTTCCGACTTCGGCTTGAGCTGGGACGACGCGCTCGAGGTGTGGCGGAGCGCGATCGACCGGCTGCTGCCGACTGTCCGCTAGTCGCTGCGACGCCACTCGTTCGGCAGGGGCAGAGCTCCACTGATGTCGGCGTGCGCAGCGCTTGCTGTCGCGTCGTGCCGCTTGCCTGAGAAGCGCACCGAGAGCGTGCGGCCGTCGTCGGTCGTGAGCACGAGGTCGGTGCGTCCGAAGACGGACTCGAGCAGCGGTGGCGACATCCGGACTTCCCCCGACGCCACGACCTCACCGGGACGCGTCAGAAATCCGTCTATGTCGTAGTCGACACGCCCGATCGTCTCCGTGCCGCAGGCCAGCACCCCGCTGCCGCGTATCACGCCGAGATAGCGGATCGTCATGGTTGGGTATGCATCACGCCGGCGTGCGCAGGAGCGCGTAGCCCGCGATGAGCAGCACCAGGAAGATCGGGAACAGGACGGGCGGATCGTACCAGCGGTTCATGATGCACCTCGCTCGGGGCGGGAGCACACGTCTCTCTCAGTCATCGCGGCCTGTAAGCAGCGCGTCGAGGCGATGATGCGCCAGCCCTATACCCCGGGGGTGACCTTGTCCAACCGCATCTCCGGTCGCGCATCGCGGAAGCGCACCAGCCGTCCGGTCGCTTCGTCCCACAGCGTGAGCCGCGGGGCGCACAGGCCGGCACCGAGACCGAGTCGCGGCACGGTGCGGAGTTCCTGCACCGCCTCATGTGCCGCCGCCAGACGGTAGTTCGGTACGTGCTGGTCGAGATGATGGACATGATGGAAGCCGATGTTGCCGGTCAACCAATGCAGCGCACGCGGCAGGTCGAACCAAGACGAACCGTCGAGCGCAGCATCGACGAAGCGCCAGTCGCCGCGTCCGCTCCAGCGGGCGCCGGCGAACCGGTGCTGCAGGGTGAATAGCCAGACACCGAGGATCGAAGCGACGACCATCACCGGTCCGTGGACCAGGAGCACGTCGCGCCAACCCAGCAACGCAACCAATGCGCCGAACAGGAGCACGAGCGCGATGTTGGTGAGATGGACCGAGCGCCGCTCGTTCGTCCAGGCGCGCGGCGTGTCGAACGGCAGCCGGTAGAGCAGCAGGAAGACCAGCGGCGGCAACAGCACGTTGGCCACCAGCGGGTGACGGACGAGGCGATGCAGCAGGCGGTGGCGTCGAGACAGATCGAGATAGGCGCGCACCGTCAGGCATGACGAATAGATGTCGCTGCCACCGTCGCTGCGATCGAGATTGTTCCAGCTCGCGTGATGCTGGCGGTGCTGGCGACCCCAGTTGAGATAGGGCGTGAATGTGCAGAGGCTGCACAGGCGACCGACGATCGTGTTGGCGTGGCGCGAAGCGAAGAACGAGCCGTGGCCGCAATCGTGCTGGACGATGAAGATGCGCACCATCAGCGCGCCGGTCGGCACCGCGAGCGCCAGGGTGAGCCACGTCGAGACGGGGCAGGCGAGATACATCGCGGCGCAGCCCGCGAGGAAAGGCCCGAACGACGTTGCGAGCTGCAGCACGCTGCGCCACATCTCGGGGTGCGCGAAGGGCTCGGCGGCGCGACGCAGATCGGCATCGGACGGCAGTGAAGTTGGGGTCTGTTGCATGGATCACCATGCGCCTTTCGCCGTGATGCGGCAAAGATGACGCTCCCGCACTCTTCTATTTGGTCCTTGTAATCGCCGGTGCAAGCGCCCATATCAGCCTCGTCGATAGACGGACATCTGATTTGGTCCGCGCGCCGGCCCCCGCTTTGTCGGGCACCGGCAGCCCGCTCCACGACACTTGATCCCGAAATACAGTGCGATTTCGACGGCCTGCGCGTGCCCTTCCTTGCGTTGTTCGCAAAGAGGCCGCTCGGGCCAGCATACTTACGTTAGTGAAAGGGTCCCCCATGGCGACCGGAACCGTGAAATGGTTCAATGTTCAAAAGGGCTTCGGCTTCATTCAGCCGGACAATGGCGGCGCGGATGCGTTCGTTCACATCAGTGCGGTTGAGCGCGCCGGCATGAGCATGCTGAGCGAAGGCCAGAAGCTCGAGTTCGAGCTCGTTGCCGACCGCCGCAGCGGCAAGATGTCGGCCGACAATCTCAAGGCTGCTGCCGCCTGAAGCATCGATCGCCGGTGACGGCGATCCGCCTTCTTCCGTTCTGCCCGTCCGCGGATGTACCGGCGGGCCGGGACGTTGGGAGGCACGTGGATCCGGCCCCGTGTCCGAAAGGAAGCGGGGCCGTTTCTTCGTCCGGCGTTCAGTCCTTCCGGCCGGTTTCCCAGGCGATGACCTTCGGCATGCCGTCGGCCATTGCCTCGTGCCGCGACCGGAAGGTCTCCGTCGAACGCTCGACTTCGACGGCGTCGTCGCGGCGTATCACCTGCCAGCCGAAAGGCCGGCCGGGCGGGCCGCGGCGCGCAGTGTCGAGCTTGTAGTGGGTCGGCCCCGTCATGGGTTGCCCGCCCTCGGCTTGCGCAGCCGCGAGATTTCCGCGTCGAGGCGCACCGGCCCACGCTCGCCCATCATCGCTGCCTTGGGCAGCGCATCGAAATGCGCGCGACCGCTGACGGTCAGGCGCGGCCCATCCTTGCCATCGTCGATCAGGCGCAGGCGGCGCAGTCGCACGAGGTCCTCGTCGCGGAGGGTGCGCACCGGTGATTCGCCGAAGGCGACGCGGCGCAGCGTGATCTCCTCGCTGGGACTGAGAATGGCGAGTGGCGTTTCGGTCATCGGGGCGTTCTCCTCATTCGGTCGCACTCATCTCGTCACGCCACGCTGGTAGAGGTCGAACGGCAGGCCCGCGGCGCCGAACGCCTCGACATGGCCACGCGCGGCGAAGCCCAGCCACTGGAGCCACTGGCGGTGGAAGATGTTCCGGACGTCGCAGACCGCTTGCAGCGTCGGCCAGCGGTGTTGCCAGACGTCGATCTGCAGCCGCGACATCCACATGACGTTCATCAAGTCGTCGTGCGCGAGGCTCTCGATGGTAGCGAGCCAGGGCGTTGCATTGCCGGGCAGGCCCTCGCAGGCGACGATGCCGTAGAGCACCGCGGGTTGCTCGCGGATCGTCAGGACACGGGTACGTGCCGGGCTGGGCTCGGCAACTGCCGATGCCAGCACGTCACCTGCCGACCGGCCCTCGAGCGCCTCCATCTCGGCGCGGTCGACGGGCCGCAGCAGGCCTGAGACATGCGCCGCGTCCGTCCCAGTGGCGCGTCGGATCGCGCAGCCGGGCGGCAGATGCTTGGCGAGGGACATGCAGGGCTCGCGGCCCGGAGGGGCTCGTTGGAGGAAGCTGGATCACGAGCCGGCACGCGGTCTCGCGTGCCTGTGATGGCCGACCCTAGTCCTCCTGGCCGGTCACGGCAAATCAGCTTGCGTCGGGCTAGGTCAGGCAGCGAAAGCGCGTGTGGTAGTTCACGTTGTCGACGAGATTGTCCTCGGTGACCTGGTAGCGCCTGCCCTTGCAGGTCCGGTCCATGACCTGGCGGGCCACGGCCTGCGCCCGTGTGCGCTCGGCCTCGACATCCGGATTGATGACGAGCGTGGCGCGAACCACCATCAGCCGGTAGTCGTCCGGCGTACCTGTCCCGGCGAGGCGCACCTCGAA
Source organism: Reyranella sp. (assembly GCA_004296815.1). Taxonomy (GTDB): domain Bacteria; phylum Pseudomonadota; class Alphaproteobacteria; order Reyranellales; family Reyranellaceae; genus Reyranella. The sequence continues at coordinate 7,509 of SCVT01000108.1, forward strand.
CTTGCGTCCCTCGACCGTCATCATCTCGACCTTGGAACCGTCGAGCGAGCTCTTGGCCTCGCAGCCGGCGAGCACCAGACCTGCGAGGGCGAGGCCGAGAAGCTTCGCGGTCATGGCGCCAGCGCCGCGAGGTAGGCCTCGGCCTTGGCGGCGTCCTTGGCGGAGCCCGCGAAGCCGACATAGCCGTCGGGGCGGATGACACGCAGCGACGTCTTGTGCGTCGGCTCCTTGGCCGGTGCCGCCGTCACCAGCTTCGGGAACTTGCCCGCCAGGTCTTTGACGACGTTGTCGGGGCCCAGCACGGTGAATTTCATGCCGCCGGCGCCGGCCGGCAGGCGGTCGGCCCAGCGCTCGCCCGATTTCGGCCCGTTCTCGACATGGCCGTTCTTCACGGTGAGCGGGCTGTCGGGATAGGCGATATCCATCTCGGTGAGCTGGTCGGCGATCTTGTGCCGGATCGCGGGAAAGCCCGTCGCGAACTTCACGATCGTGTTGCGCAGGCCCTGCGCGATCGGGTTGCGCATGGTGGCGGCCTCGGTGAGGCGGCCGGCGTTGCGCAGCACGATCTCGCCGACGCCGCTGCGCTCGGTCGAATAGGAGTCGAGCAGCGACGGCTTCGCCGCGCCCTCGATCACCAGCGCCAGCTTCCAGGCGAGATTGAAGGCGTCCTGCATGCCGGTGTTCATGCCCTGGCCGCCGGCCGGGCTGTGGATGTGCGCGGCATCGCCTGCGAGGAACACGCGGCCCTTGCGATAGTCCTTCACCTTGCGCTCGTTGATGCGGAACGCCGCCAGCCAGTAGGGGTTGCTCATCACGATGCCCGGCGAGCCGCGCAGCTTCAGCAGCGCGTTGACCTCGTCGAGCGTGGGATCGGCTCGCTTCTCGCCGCCCTTCGCGACGCCCAGGTCGGCCACGACCCTCCAGCGGTCGCCGACGATGGGGAAGAAGGCCAGGATGCCGTCGCGGTGCCAGAAGATGTGCAGCTTGTCCTTGGGCTCGAGGCCGACCGCCTCGCCGTCGGCCAGGATCCAGTCGCTCTCGAGCGTCGAGCCTTCGAAGGCGAAGTCCAGCCCATGCCGCACCGCCGAATGCGCACCGTCACAACCCACCAGCCAGTCGGCGGTAACGGTCTCGGTCGAGCCGTCTTTCTTCTTCAGGGTGGCCTCGATGCCCGTGCCGGTGTCCTTGAAGCCCGTCAGCTCCGTCCGGCGCTCGACCTTGACGCCGGCGGCCTCGAGCTTCTCCTCCAGCACGCGCTCGCTCTCGCTCTGGGGGATCATCAGCGCGTAGGGAAAGCGGCTGTCGATCGAATCGAACGTGATTTGCGCCACCGTGTCGGTGCCATTGGAGATCCGCGCGCCGGCGGCCCGCATGCCCGCCGGCATGAAGTCCTTGGCGTATCCCGCATCATCGAACAGCTCGAGCGTGCGGCTCCACAGGACCAGCGCCTTCGACTTGTCGGTGCGCTCGCTGTTCTTGTCGACGATGCGCACGGAGATGCCGTGGCGCGTCAGCTCGTTGGCCAGCGTGAGGCCAACCGGACCCGCGCCGGCGATCAGAACCTTCGGATTGTTCACGTGCACCCCCTGATGACCAGACTCGGCCCGACGCGGAGCCTAGTCATTGGCCGGGGAGTGTCCAGACTTAGCGGCCGGCCTGCTGCAGGGCCGGTTCGTTGCGAAGCTGCGTCCAGATCTCGCGATCGACCGCGCCGGTCGGCGGTCGGCCGGTCGCTTCCTCGAAGCGGCGCACCGCGGCGCTGGTCTGTGGGCCCGCAGCCCCGTCGGCCGGTCCGGGGTTGAAACCCAAGATCGCGAGCCGCGCCTGCACCTCGCGCACTTCGCCGGCATTGAGCCGTCCGCGGTCGCGTGGCGCCGGAGGCGTTGGGGGTTCCGCCTTGGCTGCCGGCTGGGGAGCGGGTGCCGCGCGGCTTTCGATCATGACGGGCGCCGCGGGTGGCGGTGGCGGCGGCACGACGTCAGTCGCGCTCGGCGGCCGTAGCGCCACCGCGGGCGCCGGCGACGGGGCGGCCGTCACCGGTGCGGTCTTCAGGAGTTGCATGACCAGGATCGACACGCTGGCCGCGGCGACAGCCGCCGATACCATGACGACGGGGAAGCGCGACAGTGTCGGCAGCACGGCCCGGGCCGGCCGTTCGGCGATGGCGGCAGCCCGCCCCACCGGTTCGGGTCGCGACAGAGGCAGGTCCTTGAAGCGCCGGTCGAGCTGCTGCTCGAAAGCGGCCAGCGACTCCTTGAAGGCTTCGTCGGCGCGACCGTTCTCTACGGCCGGCTTCTCCACTCTGGTGACCATCGACGCCTCTCTCCATGCCCCGCCATGGATGCCCGACATGAAGGGCGCAGCATCATCGCGCGCGTGCTGGTGCCTGGGCGTGATCGAAGCGTGATCGTTGGCGTCGACGTCTTCGTCCCGTAACGGACGCTACTGTCGCGGCGCCGTGGGTTGCGCCGGAGTGGCCGGAGCAGCGGGAGCAGCGGGAGCAGCGGGCGCCGGGTTCGCCGGCTGCTGGATTGTGACGTCGATCTGGCGGGTCGGCGCCTGCGCCTCATGGCGCTGCAGGCCGGGCATGCCGATCGCGAAGTAGCCGATCGCCAGGACGGCGATCAGCAGCGCGCCCACCATGAAGGCCAGCCCGCTCGAGCTGTTCTGCGTCGGCGGCGGCACCTGCGGGGTGACGTTGAACGTATTGGGGCGGGGGTCATGGTCCGACATCGCACGGTCCCTTCGGTTGAATTCCGACCCGTCAACGCGGGCTTTTGGGCCGGGTTGCGGCATCCGGGCAGATAGGGTGCCCTTGCCAAGAGCCCCCGGAGCCGCCATATGAGCCCCGTCGATAGAAGGACATCTGAATTTGGTCCGCGCTCCCGGCCCGCCCGTCGGCCCCCGGCAGCCCGCTCCACGAACACTTGATCCCGAAATACAGTGCGAATTCGACGGGCCGGCACGTGCCTCCATGCGTTCATTCGCGGAGTGGCGCGCAGGTCAGCATATCTAGATCTAGAAGTGAAAGGGTCTCCCATGGCTAAGGGAACCGTGAAGTGGTTCAACGCGACGAAGGGCTTCGGCTTCATCCAGCCGGACACCGGCGGCGCCGATGCATTCGTGCACATCTCCGCCGTCGAGCGCGCCGGTCTCGGCACGCTGAACGAGGGTCAGAAGGTCGAGTATGAACTCGTCTCCGACCGTCGCAGCGGCAAGATGTCGGCCGACAACCTGAAGGCCGCCGAGTAGGCGTCTTCGACGAATTCGAGCCGGCCCCGCATCGCAAGGTGCGGGGCCGTTTCTTTTTCAGGCGTCGGTGAAGGGTCCAATCCTGGCCGTCGCGAAGGCCGGCCGCGCCTGGATGGCCGCCCACCATGCCGCGACCCGCGGATGCTTCGGCATCTCGTGCGGCGCGATCTCCTCGTCGATGCGCTTGATGAATGGCACCGCGCCGATGTCCGCCAGCGAATAGCGTTCGCCGACCAGCCACTTGTGCTGGCCGAGTGCTGCCTCCATGCGGTCGAGCAGCACGGTGCGCAGCTTGACCCGCGCCTCCTCGCGCTCCTCCTCGGTGTAGGGCTTGCGCGCCGTGCGCAGCCACGCCTCGCGCCGCTCCTTGCTCGGTACGTTCTTCAGCTTCTCGGCGAGCTCCGCGTCGGACCATTGCGTGGCGACCTTCGCCATCGAGTGCGCCCAGTTGAAGATGATCAGGTTGCCGATCAGCCCGTCGATGTGGCGGATCCAGTTGCGCATCTCGGCGCGGCCGAACGCGTCGGCCGGCCGGAGCGCCGGCTCGGGATGCGCCTCGTCGAGATACTCGCAGATCGTGCCGCTCTCATAGAGCGAGCGCCCGTCCTCGAGGATCAGCAGCGGTATCACGCCGTTGGGGTTGAGCTTCAGGAACTCCGGCGAATGGTGCTCCATCTTGGTGAGGTCGATGATCTTCGACTCGAAGGCCAGGCCCTTCTCGGCTAGGCACAGCCGCACCCGCCGCGACGCGCTTGAGCGCCAACCGTGATAGAGCGTGTACATCGCGCTTCTCCCTGACTCCCATTCTTCGCCGGGAAAGCGTACACCAGTTCATCACGTCACGATCGGGAGAGATGCGATGGCTGCCTCGTCCAAACTCCGCACAACGAACGGCCGCGGCCGTCTCTACGACAGCGTGCTCGACACGATCGGCGACACGCCCTGTATCCGAATCAACGCCTTGGCGCCCAAGGGCGTGCGGCTATACGTCAAGGCCGAGGCCTTCAACCCGGCCGCATCGGTCAAGGATCGCCTGGCCGTCAACATCATCGAGGCCGCCGAGCGCGCCGGCACGCTGAAGCCCGGCCAGACCGTGGTCGAGGCGACCAGCGGCAATACCGGCATCGGGCTCGCCATGGTCTGCGCGGCCAAGGGCTATCCGCTGGTCGTCACCATGGCGGACTCCTTCTCGATCGAGCGGCGCAAGCTGATGCGCCTGCTCGGCGCCAAGGTCGTGCTGACGCCGCGCGCGCAGAAGGGCTTCGGCATGTACCAGAAGGCGGTCGAGCTCGCGAAGGCCAACGGCTGGTTCCTCGCGCACCAGTTCGAGACGCCGGCCAATGCCGAGATCCACGAGAGCACGACGGCGCGCGAAATCCTGGCCGACTTCAAGGGCGATAAGCTCGACGTGTTCGTGACCGGCTACGGCACCGGCGGCACACTGACCGGCGTGGCGCGCGTGCTGCGCAAGGAGCGGCCCGAGACGAAGATCGTGATGTGCGAGCCGGCCAACGCGCAGCTCGTCGGCAGCGGCAAGGGGCAGGAACGCGCGGCGGACGGCGCTCCGTCGGCCTCCCATCCGGCCTTCGAGCCGCATCCGATCCAGGGCTGGACACCCGATTTCATCCCGCTGGTCCTGCAGGAGTCGATCGACAAGAAGTACTTCGACGAGCGCGTGCCGATCCCCGGCGCCGAGGGCGTGAAGTGGGCGCGGGCGCTGGCCCAGAAGGAGGGCATCTTCACCGGCATCTCCGGCGGCTCGACCTTCGCCGTCGCGCTGCAGCAGGCGGAGAAGGCCAAGCCCGGCTCGGTGATCCTCGCCATGCTGCCCGACACCGGCGAGCGCTATCTCACCACGCCGCTGTTCGAAGGCATCCTCGACGACATGGACGAGGAGGAGGCCCGCATCTCCAAGTCGACGCCGGGCTACCAGATGCCCTGACTCGGGTCCGCCGCGACCGCGTGCTAGACTGGGCGCGGCACCTTGGGGGAGGGACCATGCCGGCCGACACCATGAAGGCACGCGACATCATGATGGGCGACGTGCTGACCGTCGCCGCGGATGCGAGCCTGCTCGACGCCGCCAAGATCATGATCAACGGCGACGTCAGCGGCCTGCCGGTGACCGATGCGGCGGGACGAATGGTCGGCTTGCTCAGCGAGGTCGACGTCATCCGCGAGGCGACAGGCGGCACACCGACCCTGGCCTCGAGCGTCGAGAGTGCCATGACGCGGGATGTCATCACCGCGACCGAAGACGCCGCTGTCGAGGACGTCGCGGCCCTGATGCTGCGGCACAAGGTGAAGCGCATCCCGATCGTGCGCGGCGATGCTGTCGTCGGCATCGTGAGCCGGCTCGATCTCGTGAAGGCGATGCTCGCGGAGGCAAGCGGCGACGTGCCCGCGGACGCTGCTCCGGCCGACGATGAGTCCCTGCGCGAACAGGTGACGCTCGCGATCCGGCGCCTCGGCGTACCGGTGCGCGGCGGCTTCGACGTCATCGTGCAGAACGGCATCGTCCATCTCTGGGGCGAAGCTGCAGACCAGGCGGGCTACACCGCCTGTATCGCCGCCGCCGCCAAGGTGCCGGGCGTGCGTGACGTGCTCAGCCACATGCAGGTGCGTTCCGCGCTGCGTCGGTCCGGCCCCTATCGCCGCTGACAAGAGGCCGCGTCCATCGACGCGGCTTGGTCTCACCGAGGTCACACCGATGCAGGACGCCGCACGCTAGGCGTCGTGCATGGAGACCAACGACCTGATCGTCTGCTTCTTCGTGCTGTCCGCGCTGGCCGGAGTCGTGCTGCTCGCGATCGGCCTGTGGCGCCGCCGCAGGAAGTGAACGGTCAGCGCCGCGCCGGGCAGAGCGACAGATAGAAGAACAGGGCCATCACCGGCACCACCAGCCAGTTGAGCGCAGCACCGGGCGCTGTGCCCATCGTCGTCACCGGCTTGAGGTGCCCCGCCAGTCCGCGCAGCACCGGCTCGAGCGTGAAGACCAGCAGGACCAGCGGCACCGTTCCCCGCCAGCGCAACAGCAGCACCCAGAGCAGCAGGGCGAGCAGGAGCTGGATCGCGCCCCACTGGCCAAACACGGCCACGATATTCGAGCCACCCGTCACCGCGACGTCGATCGTCGCGATCGATTGCGCGCCACCGTCCGGCGCCAGCAGGTGGATGCAGGAGCGGACCGTGATGACGCCCAGCCAGGCGAGCGCTGCCCAGAAGGCGAGCAGCGGCCCGTCGTAGGTCGCGGGATTTGCGGGCAGCAGCCGCGCGAAGGACGGCTGCCATGACGAAGGCAGGGGCATGGACGCTTCCCGGTTTCTGCAGCTTTACCGAAGCCTTTGACACGAAGCTGCCATGACGCGCCGGCCCTGTCGCGCTATGCTTGAGGCCGAGAGTCGGGGGCACAAGCGTGAGCAACGAATCGACCGAGAAGGCCGCGTCGCCGGATCGCGCCGAATATCATTCGGCGTTGAACGGCGGTCTCATGATCGGGCGCTATCGCATCGTCTCGGTGCTGGGCGAGGGCGGCTTCGGCATCACCTACTCCTGCACCGACACCCAGCTCCACCGCGACGTCGCGATCAAGGAATACCTGCCGAGCGGTCTCGCGATCCGCCAGGGTGGCACCGAGGTGCTGCCGCGCTCGACCGAAACCTCCAAGGATTTTGTCTGGGGCCGCAGCCGCTTCCTCGACGAGGCGCGCACCATGGCGAAGCTCAGCCGCGTGCCCGCGGTCGTGCGCGTCCACGATTTCCTCGAGGCGCACGGCACGGCCTATGTCGTCATGGAGCTGCTGCACGGCGAGACGCTGCAGCAGCGCCTCGAGAAGCAGAAGTATCTCAGCCAGGCCGAGATCGACCGCATCCTGCCGCCGCTGCTCGAGGGGCTGGAGCAGATCCACTCGGTCGGCTTCCTGCACCGCGACATCAAGCCGGCCAACATCATCCTCGGGCCGGACGACCAGCCCACCCTGATCGACTTCGGCGCCTCGCGCGCTGCGGTCGCGGGCCGCTCCGAGCTGATGACCGCGGTCTTCACGCCGGGCTTCGCCGCGCCCGAGCAGTCGAGCACCGGCCGCCAGGGTCCGTGGACCGACATCTACGGCCTCGCCGCGACGCTCTATGCCTGCGTCACCGGCGGGCCGCCGCCCAGCGCCATGGAGCGCCTGCTCGACACCGACGCACCGCTCTCCTTCGAGGCGGCGGTGGGCGACTACGCGCCCAACCTGATGGCGGCGATCAACGCCGGCATGCTGCTGCAGCCCAACATGCGGCCGCAGAGCATCGAGGCGTGGCGCGAGGTCCTGGCGACCGGCGTCATGAGTCTGCCCGATGCCGCGCCCCGCGGAACCGAACGTGCTGCGCAGGCGACCCAGTTCATGCCGCGCCCCGAGGCGGCCGTTCCGGAGTTGGAGCAAGCCGCAGCGGCAGTCGATCCGCCCAAGGCCGAGCCTGTGGCTGCGTCCGTCACGGCGCCATCCAAGTCTGCCGTCTCGAAGTCGATGTTGCTGGCGGGGGGCGTCGCCGCGGTGCTGCTGCTCGTGGGCGGTGCCGGCTGGTGGGTGATGAGCGAGCGGGCCGCCGCCGAGGCCAAGGCACAGGCCGCGATCGTCGCCGCGCAGCAGGCCGCCGCGGCCGAAGCGACGCGCCAGAAGGAGGAGGCGGAGCGCCGCATCGCCGAAGCGCAGCGCCAGGCCGAGGAAGCCGCGGCCCGGGCGCGCGCGCAAGCCGCTGAAGCGAAAGCCGCCGCCGATGCCAAGGCCGCCGAGGAACAGGCCCGCACCAACGCCGAGCCCAACGAGGTCGCCCTCAAGCTCACCAACCGCGACCGCGCCAAGCTGCAGGTCGCGCTGCTGGCGGCCGGCTTCGACGTCGGTGGCATCGACGGCACCTTCGGCAAGCGCTCGCGCGAGACCATCGCCGCCTGGCAGACCAAGATCGGTGACGTGCCGACCGGCTACTTCACCGAGACGCAGAAGAACCTGCTGTTCACCGAGGGTGCCCAGCCGATCGCGCGGTGGGAGGAGCAGCAGCGTCGCGCTGCCGTCGCGGCCGAGGAGCAGCGACGCCAGGAACTGCTGCGGCAGCAGACACCGCCGCCTCCGCCGCCCAAGCGCGGCTTCAAGTGGCCTTGGGAATAGAAGAAAAGGACGACGGCTAGTCTGCCGCCCGGGCCGCCGCCGTGTCGACCGGGCCGGGCGCGATCTTGCGCAGCAGTGCCACGAGCTGGTTGAGGTCCGCCGGCTTCACCAGAAAGGGGACATCTGCGATCGGGCTGCGGGCGCTGATCCAGGGAAAGGCGCCCGACGTCAGGATGACCTTCGTTCCCGGCTGGTGCTTCTGGACCCAGTGCGCCAGGCCCACGCCGTTCGGATGCCCCGGCATGTCGATGTCGGTGAAAACCGCTGCAAAGCTGCGCTTTTCCAGGCAAGCAATGGCCGCCGCGCCGGAATGCACGTCCACCGTCTCGAATCCGCGCCGCTTCAGGAAGTCGGAAACCTCCGTGGCGGTATCGGCGTCGTCGTCGACGACCAGGATGGGGAGGGGCGTGGTCATGGCGATGAACGCCGCCCGTATCCCACCGTTGCGGGCCGATCAACCCTCATCTTTTTGAACCGCTCTAATCAATCACGTCCGCCGTGACGTCGAGCGGGGCGGCGACGACGTCGCCGGCCACCGGAACGACCTTCACGACCGCGCTGGTTCCGCGCACCGGAGCCGCGACCACGCCGCAGCCGGCCAGGCCGAGCACGGCGACGACGAGCAGGATTGCCTTGGTGATGCTGGTGTCCATGCCTGAAAAACGCCTGTCTGGACAAGGAGTTGCCATCGGAACCTTTCCCGTGGTCGGGCATTATGTAATTTGGCGCCGCACGCCAGGGCCTGACGGGGGACAGAGGGAGATGACGGCCGAGACCGAGCAGCGCTACCGCGCTCTCTTCGACTCCCTCGACGAGGGCTTCTGCATCATCGAATTCCTCGACGGCCCGCACGGTCCGCTCAGCGACTACATCCATATCGAAGCCAACGCCGCCTACGCCCGCCACGCCGGCATTCCCAACGTCGTGGGCCAGAAGCTGCGCGAGATGGTGCCCGACGAGGCCGACGGCTGGGTCGAGTTCTACGGCAAGGTGTTGCGCACCGGCGAGCCGGTGCGCTTCGAGCGCGAGCTGGTCGCCACCGGCCGCCATCTCGAGCTCGCCGCCTTCCGGCTGGAGCCCGCGAGCCTGCGCCAGGTGGCCGTGCTCTTCCAGGACGTGACCCCGCGCAAGAAGGCCGAGGAGGCGCTGAAGCAGCTCAACGCCAATCTCGAGGCACGCGTCGCCTCGGCGCTGGCCGAGCGCAAGCTGTTCGCCGACCTGGTCGAGGGCACCGACATCTTCGTCCAGGTCGCCGACATGGACTACCGCTTCCTCGCCATCAACCAGGCCTCGGCGCGCGAGTTCGAGCGGATCTTCGGCGTCAGGCCCCAGGTCGGCGATTCGATGGTCGACCTGCTGAAGGGCAAGCCCGAGCACCAGGCCGCGGTGCGCGCGGTGTGGAGCCGGGCGCTCGGCGGCGAGGAGTTCGTCGAGGTCGCGGAGTTCGGCGATGCCGACCGTGAGCGTCGTCACTACGAGATGCGCTTCCGTCCGCTGCGCGACGCCGACGGCCGGCAGGTCGGCGCCTACCAGTTCGTCTACGACGTCACCGATCGCCTGCGCGAACAGCAGAGGCTCGCCCAAACCGAGGAGGCGCTGCGCCAGGCGCAGAAGATGGAAGCGGTCGGCCAGCTCACCGGCGGCCTCGCCCACGACTTCAACAACCTGCTGGCCGGCATCACCGGCGCGTTCGAGATGATCCGCGTGCGGCTGGCGCAGGGCCGCACCGCCGACGTCGAGAAGTATCTCGCTGCGGGGCAGGGCGCGGCCCGCCGCGCCGCCTCGCTCACCCACCGCCTGCTCGCCTTTTCGCGCCGCCAGACGCTCTCGCCCAAGCCGATCGTGGTCAATCGCCTGATGGCCGACTTCGTCGAGCTGGTGCAGCGCTCCGTCGGCCCCTCGATCCACGTCGAGACCGTCGCCGCCTCGGGCCTCTGGACCGCCATGGTCGACGCCAACCAGCTCGAGAACGCGCTGCTCAACCTCTGCATCAACGCGCGCGACGCCATGCCGGCGGGCGGCCGCATCACTCTCGAGACCGCCAACCGCTGGCTCGACGAGCGCACGGCGGCGCAGCACGGGCTCGACGCCGGCCAGTACGTCACGATCAGCGTCAGCGACAACGGCGCCGGCATCCCGAAGGACATCATCGACCGCGTCTTCGATCCCTTCTTCACCACCAAGCCGATCGGCGCGGGCACCGGCCTCGGCCTCTCCATGGTCTACGGCTTCGCGCGCCAGTCGAACGGCCAGGTCCGCATCTATTCCGAGATCGGGCGCGGCACGATGGTCTGCCTCTACCTGCCGCGCCACCTCGGCGCCGAGGAGGGAGAACCGGCGCCGCCCGAGCCCGCGCCGGCGCCGGCCGAGAGCGGCGAGACGGTCCTCGTGGTCGACGACGAGCCCACGGTGCGCCTGCTGATCGTCGATGCCCTGGCCGATCTCGGCTGCACCTGCCTTGAAGCGGAGAACGGCGCGGAGGCGGTGCGGCTGCTGCAGTCCGATCGCCGGGTCGATCTGCTGATCACCGACGTCGGGCTGCCCGGCGGGTTGAATGGCCGGCAGGTCGCCGATGCCGCCTGGGTGAGCCGGCCCGGCCTCAAGGTGCTGTTCATCACGGGCTACGCCGAGAACGCCGTGCTCAACCACGGCCATCTCGAGCGCGGCATGGAAGTGCTGACCAAGCCCTTCACCGTCGACGACCTGATGCGCCGCGTCGGCCGCATGCTGGCGGAAGGCAAGCGGACGGGCTGAGCCCCTTCCGCGGCGGCTCGCGGCAGGCATGCCGCCAAAGCGCGGGACATTGCCGGCGTCGCGGGTGAAAGTCGGCGTCAATGAACGACGACACGGATCACGGAGGAAGCGGGCCAAAGCCGGCGCGCGGCGGCGCCATGCCGATGGACTATTGGCGCCTCTGGTACGCCGGCATGATCGTCACCACCGTGCGCTGGCTGGAGACCGTCGCCATGGGCGTCGTCGTCTACGCCCGCACCGGCTCGGCCTTCGACGTCGCCATGATCACCATGCTGCGGCTCCTGCCGATGGGCCTGTTCGGCGCCTTCCTCGGCGCCGCCGCGGAGCGCTTCGACCGCCGCCGTACGCTCGCCGCCATGACGTGCGTGCTGGCCGCCACCTCCGCGGTGCTCGCCGTCATCGCCTGGGCCGACGCGCTCGAGGTCTGGCACCTCGCGGTCGCCAGCCTGGTCAACGGCTGCGGCTGGGCGACCGACAATCCGTTGCGCCGCACGATGATGGGCGAGGTGGTGGGCCGCGAGCGCATGGCGACCGCCATGGCCTTCGACGTCGGCGCCGCCAACGCGAGCCGCGTCGTCGGCCCCACGGTCGGCGGCCTGCTGCTGGCCGGCGTCGGCATCGAGGGCGCGTTTGCGCTGGGCGTCCTGATGTACGCTACCGCCGCCGCCGCGATCCTGATGGTGCGCGCCCGCATCGCGCCGGCGGCCGGCGCGAGTGCGGTGCTCGCGCGCACCTGGGAGAGCGTGGCGATCGTGATCGCCGACCGACGGCTCGCCGCGATCATGTGGGTGACGGTCGTCTACAACGTCTTCGCCTGGCCCTTCACCAGCATGATCCCGGTGATCGGCCGCGACCGCCTGAACCTCGGCCCCGAGGGCGTCGGCCTGCTGACCAGCGTCGACGGCGTGGGCGCCTTCGCGGGCGCGCTGCTGCTCGCGATGTTCCTGACGCCGGGCTGGCACGCCCGCGCCTATGTCGGCGGCGTTGCGGTCTATCTCGTGGCGCTGATGGGCTTTGCCTTGGCGCCGACGTCGCTCACCGCCGGCGCGGCACTCCTGCTGACCGGGCTCGCCGGCGCCGCCTTCGCCACCTTGCAGGCGACCATCGTCTACCTCGCCGCGCCCGTCGACATGCGCTCACGCATCATGGGTGTGCTCTCGGTCTGCATCGGCACCGGCCCCATCGGCTTCGTCTGGCTGGGCTGGCTCGCCGACCGTATCGGTGCCTCGGAGGCCACGGCGATCACCGGCGCGATGGGGCTGCTGGTGCTGGCGGTGACGTGGCCGCTGTGGCGAAAGATCTGATCGAGACTGCGCTGCCACGCCCATAGGAGCGGCATGACAACGAGTTCCATGGCGAGCGCTGCAACCGTCGGCATCGAGAGCGGATCGCCCAGCGCCACGCCGATCAGGCGACAGAGGCCGCCGGTAACGACCAGCGCCGTCAGCAGCCCGAAGCGCTGACGCTTCATCTCGATCCGCGGCAACGTCGTCCAGAAAGCGATCCCGATGGCCAGCAGCAGGCCCGACAGGTATCGCACGTGATTGCCAAGCTCGCCTGCGTGGGGATCGAGCGCGAGCCACGCGCCGGCCATCACGGGAACCGTTGCCGCCAGCAGCACCGCGAG
>SCVT01000109.1 GCA_004296815.1 Reyranella sp.
CTGAACGCCGCCAAGCAGGACGTGTTCGAGCGCATGATCGCGGACGAGATGAAGGACGGCGAGACGGCCGGCATCCTCGTGTGGGGTGATCCGATGCTCTACGACAGCACGATCCGCAACATCGAGGCGATCGCGGCTGGCGGCCGCCACTCGATCGACTGGGAAGTCGTTCCCGGCATTACCGCCGTGCAGGCGCTGGCGGCGCGGCACAGGATCCCGCTCAACCGCATCGGCGAGCCGGTGCTGCTGACGACGGGCCGCCGGATCGCCGAGGGCTTCCCCGAGGGCGTGACGAGCGCGGCCGTGCTGCTCGACGGCGAGGATACCTATGGCAAGTTCGCCGACGACGACGTCGACATCTACTGGGGCGCCTATCTCGGCACCTCGGACGAGATCCTGATCGCCGGCAAGACGGCCGACGTGGCGGGCGAGATCCATCGCCGCCGCCACGAGGCGCGGGCCAGGAACGGCTGGATCATGGATACCTACCTGATGCGCAAGACGACCAACGGGAGAAAGAAATGAGCGACAAGATCACGGGACTGCAGCTCCGCTCGCTGCTGAAGAAGAACGGCGAGCTCGAACTGTCGCTCGCCAAGGTGGAGCTGCCGGAGCCCGGCCCCGACCAGGTGCTGGTCAAGGTCGAGGCGACGCCGATCAATCCTTCCGACCTCGGCCTGCTGCTGGGACCGGCCGATCCCACCGCCATGACAGCCTCGGGCAGCGGCGCGGACATCAAGATCTCCGGCAAGGTCGCCGCGGGTGCGCTGCCGTTCCTCGCCGCCCGCCTCGACCAGTCGATGCCGGTCGGCAACGAGGGCGCCGGCACGGTCGTGAAGGCCGGATCGTCGGAAGCCGCGCAGGCGCTCAAGGGCAAGACCGTGTCGATGGTCGGCGGCCAAATGTACGCGCAGTACCGCCTGCTGAAGGCCACGGACTGCCAGCCCCTGCCGGCCGGCACCACGGCCGCCGAGGGCGCGTCGTGGTTCGTCAATCCGCTGACCGCGCTCGGCATGACCGAGACGATGAAGCGCGAGGGCCACAAGGCGCTGGTGCACACCGCCGCCGCCTCGAACCTCGGCCAGATGCTGAACAAGATCTGCAACGAGGATGGCATTGGCCTCGTCAACATCGTGCGCAGTGCCGAGCAGGCCAAGATCCTGAAGGGCATCGGCGCCAAGCATATCGTCGATTCGAGCGCCGCGAGCTTCACCGACGACCTCACCCAGGCACTGGTCGAGACTGGCGCCACCATCGCGTTCGATGCGATCGGCGGCGGCAAGCTCGCGAGCCAGATCCTCACCTCGATGGAAATCGCGCTCAACAAGACGGCCAAGGAGTACAGCCGCTACGGCTCGACCACGCACAAGCAGGTCTACATCTACGGCAGCCTCAACACCGGCGCCGTCGAGCTCAACCGCAACTACGGCATGGCCTGGGGCGTGGGCGGCTGGCTGCTGACGCCGTTCCTGCAGAAGATCGGCCGGCCCGACCAGGTCCGCCTGCGCGAGCGCGTCGTCAACAACCTGAAGACCACCTTCGCCAGCCACTACACGAAGGTGGTCTCGCTGCAGGAGGCGCTCGACCTCAAGAACATCGCCGCCTACGCCAAGCGCGCCACCGGCGAGAAGTTCCTGATCAACCCCAGCAAGGGCTGACCAAAGAAGAAGGGCCGGCGCTCGCGCGCCGGCCCTCGTTTCTTCCGTCCCTGCTCCGACTACTTGTCGAGCCAGAACGTGTCGAAGCGGACCACGTCGTAGATGCCGAAGTAGTCCTTCGCGTTGTGACCCTTCACGTAGTTGTACCAGCCGTCGTTGATCTTCTCCCAGGAGATCGGCAACAGCGGCGGATCCTGTTCCATGATGGCTTCGGCCTGCCGGATCAGATCGAGGCGCTTCTTCGAGTCGACCTCGCGGTCGATCTGCGGCAGCAGCTCGTTGAACTTGGCATTGTCCCAGGACGAGTAGTTCTGCGGTCCCTTCGTGCTGTACCAGGCGTTGAAATAGTCCGACGGGTCGAGCAGCGTCGAGACGATCGCACCGATGGCCAGGTCGAACTTGCCGGTGCGCACGTCGTCGAACCAGACCGATTCGACGGCGGGGCGGATGTTGCACTGAACGTTGAGCGTCTGCTGCAGCATCGCCTGGATGGCCTGTGACCACAGCTTGAAGCTCGCAACCTCGCGGACGAGATAGTCGAGCCCGGTGATGCCCTTCTCGTAGCCTGCAGCCTTCATCAGGGCCTTGGCTTCCTTGACCGAGGCGGTCGGGTCGGCCTGGTAGCCCAGTCGCTTGCTGAGCTCGGGCAGCGGCGTGGCGAATTCCGAGAACGGATAGATGAAGCCACCGACCATCATCGGCGCGATGTCCTTCACCACGTCGACCAGCACGGGCTTGTCGAGCACGAGGTGGAAGGCGCGGCGCACCCGCGGATCGTCGAGCGGCTTCTTCTTGTTGTTCATCCAGGTCGCCTGGATGACGCTCTGGTAGAAGTCCATGCCGGACATGCCCTGCGTCGCCTTGACCCGGCGCAGCGACCCGGGATCGAGCAGGCGAGCATAGTCGACACGGCCCGACAGCAGGCTGGAGCCGAGCTCGGGCGAGAACGGCAGGGCGTGGTAGAACTCGATGCCGTCGAGATACGGCAGGCCCTTGTTCCAGTAGTTCTTGTTCTTCTCCATCACCCAGATCTCGGCCTCGACGCGCCGCTGGCTCTTGAACGGGCCGGTGCCGGGGATGTCGACGACACGGCGCAGATTGTAGCCGTTGTCCTCGAGTGTCTTCTTGCGGACGATGCCGTTCCAGCCGCTGGCGATCGCCGACATGATGAAGTTGGCCGGCCGCGGCTCGGAGAGCTTGAACTGCACCGTGTATTTGTCGGGCGCGGTGATCTCGTTCACGGCGGCGAACAGCGTCGAGCGCGGGATCGAGATGCCCTGCGGCGGCTTGGCGATGCGGTCGAAGGTCGCCTTCACGTCCTCCGATGTCATCTCCGCGCCGTCGTGGAACTGCACGTCCTTGCGCAGCATGAACGTGTAGGTCTTGTTGTCCTTGGAGATCTCCCAGCTATGGGCGAGATCGGGAATGATGGTCTTGCCGCTGTCACGCGGGTCGCGCCGCACGAGGTTGTCGAACATGCAGCCCTGGCTGCCCAGGCTGTTGATCGTGCCGGACTGGTGGAAATCGAAGTGCGGCGGCCTTGAGGTGATGCCGTAGCGCAGCACGCCGCCCGACTTGGCGTTGGGCTCGGGCGCCTTGAGCTGGAACTTCGAGCCGTCGAACTCGTTGGGCACGCCTTGCGCCCAGGCATGGAAGGGCAATCCGTAGGCGCCGGCGACGGCGGCAGCGCCCTTCATGAACTGGCGACGGTTTACGCGGGAACGCTTCGACTCGTGGTCTTGCATCTCTTTCCTCCCTTTTGGTCTTTTGCAGACCGAGC
>SCVT01000001.1 GCA_004296815.1 Reyranella sp.
GAGCGCGACCCCGAGCAGCCCGATCAGCGCGGCGGCGCGCCACGGGTTCGTTCCGGAATACTGCGCCCAGCGATAGCCGATCAGCAGCAGCAGGCCGACCTGCAGGCCGTTGGCGATCCGCAGCGCCAGCACCGAGTCTGCAGTGAGCAGCAGCGGGACCAGGCCCGGCAGGGCGGTGACCGACACCAGGGCACAGATGATGCCGGCCGCGACGTAGTCGCCGGGCAGCAGATGTGTCCTTTTCACCTTGGCGTGGCGGAACATCAGCGTGAGCGACCTGTAGAAGCCTTCCCGATCCTCCGCGAGCATCTCGGGCTCGCCTTCGAGATCGAATTCCTCGCGGACGAGCCTGATGGCCTCCTGCTGGTCGGCGGACTGCTGCAGCCGGCGGATGAACACCAGGCGCCGGTTGCGATTGAACCTCGCCCCCAGGAGGTAGAACGCGGCGTCGATCACGCCCCAGGCGATATTGCAGCCGAGCAGCGCCACCGCCAGCTCGATCGCGTTGAGCTCGGTCGGGGCCGTCAACAGCCGCGCGCCCGCGGTCATGGTCAGCGCCATGATCAGCCCGAACAGGATTTCGAGCAGGCTCTCCGACGGATCGAGGTGGCGATGGATGAAGCCCAGCACGCCGCTCACCCTCCGGGCTTCTTCGCCGCCGAGAGCGACAGCGTCAGGTAGGCGTTCCAGCCCTCGGGCCGGTTCTGGGCCGCAAACTCCTTGTAGCCGCGCAGGTTGACGTCGACGGCGAGGCCGCCCGCCGCGAACGACCAGCCGACCTGCGGGCCGGCGCCGGCGACACGCGACTGGAACCCGCCCAGCCGGGCGTTGGCCCCGGTGTCGGGGCTCACCTGATTGTAGAGATAAGCCACCGCACCGACGTAGAGCGAGTCGTTGAACGACCAGGACGTGCCGAGGTCGATGTGCCCGTCCATGCCGCTCTGGTAGCCGGTCTGCGGGTTGATGAAATTGTAGGTGAGGCCCGCCGTCACCGAGAGCTCGAAGCCCGACGCCGGCATGTAGGTGTAGCCGAGGCCCCCGTCGATCGCCCAATGGCCGACGCCGACACCCGCCAGTCGGTTGGGATCGTAGGAGCCTGTGGGGGCGCTCCCCATGACGTAGGTCATGAAGTTGTGGTCGCCGCGCTGCCACTTCAGCGAGGCGATCGGATAGGTGTCGCTGATGCCGGTCGCACTGTCGCTGGCAGCGCCCGAGATCGAGTTGCCGCCGGGACCCGTGAGCACCGCCCACACGCCGCTGTCGGCGCGTCCCAGCGAGAAGGTGACCCCGAGCGCGAGCTGGCCGCCCAGGACAGGCCGCTCGAACGTGTAGGTCGGCGTCAGGAACAGGTACTGCTCGCTGACGTTGAGGCCCGCCAGGATGCCGCCGCCGCGGGAGAAATCCGTACCGGCCGTCGCGCTGGCGCGTCGGGTGAAGAAGATCGCTTCCAGCGAGAAGCCCGGATCGCCCGGCACGGCGGCAAAGCTCGCGAACTGCCCAGGCAGCCAGACGCTGGCGCCGCCCTCGTCCGCCCATGCCGACGGCGTGGCCAACAGCAGTGCCGCCGTGGCCAGCGCGCGTCTCACGCCGGGATCGCGAAGACGGTCACCGCCATGATCAGGTACATCGCGATGAGCTGGACGCCGGTGAACCAGGTCGACTTGCCGCCGACGATCAGGATCGAGGCGACGAAGGTCGCGGCCATCACCAGGAAGACCTCGACGCCGGTGAAGGCGAGGCTGAGCGGCGCCGGGGCGATCCAGAGGCTGAGCAGCACCAGCAGCGGCGCCACGAACAGCGCGATCTGCGTGCTGCTGCCGATGGCGATGCTGACCGCCATCTCCATGCGGTTGCGCATCGCCACCAGGATGGCGGTGCTGTGCTCGGCCGCATTGCCCACGATCGCCACGACCACGACGCCGACGAACAGGCTCGAAAGTCCCAGCGCGTGCGAGGCCTGCTCGACCGTCGCGACCAGCATCTCGCTCATCAGGACAATCAGGATCGTGACGGCGGCCATGACGCCCAGCGACAGCGACAGCGACCACGGCGTGCCGTGGTGCTCGGCACCGCCTGCGCCCTCCTCGCCGCGGAACAGGTCGGCATGCGTGCGCAGGGTGAAAATGATGCTGCAGACGTAGACCACCAGCAGGATCACCGACACGACCACGCTGAAGGACACCGAACGGCTCGCCAGCTCGCCCGTCTTGGTGGCAGCGAAGACCGACGGAACCAGGATCGCCATGGCGGCGAGCGCCATCATGCCGATCTGCGTGCGCGCACCGATGGTGGCGAAACTCTGCACCTTGAACTTGAGGCCGCCCGCCAGGAATGACGCGCCGAGCACCAGCAGCAGGTTGCCGATGATCGAGCCGGTGAGCGACGCCTTCACGACGTCGAGCATGCCGGCCTTCAGCGCCACCAGCGCGATGATGAGCTCGGCGGCGTTTCCCAGTGTCGCATTCAGGAACCCGCCGATCCCCTCACCGGTGCGGGCCGCGAGCTTCTCGGTCGCGACGCCGAGCAAACCGGCCAACGGCACGATGGCGAGACAGGCCAGCAGGAAGACGAGGAGTGGAGAATCGGGCCGCGCATGATGGGCCCAGACGGCAATCGGCACGGCGAACAGAAGCCATGCCAGGGGCGCCTCCGACAGGATGGTGCGCAGGATCTTCATGGGCTTCTCCCCTCGGTTGCCATCGTACCAAGATTTCCCCGGGACTGGAATTCGCGCTATTTCTCTGCCGACAGGGGAGAGAGTGGCATGCGTGCGTTGTTTCTTGCAGTCATGCTGAGTGTCGCCGGCTCGGCACCGGCCAATGCGTGGTGGCAGTACGCCGAATGGGGAATGAACGGGTCGCAGCTCGCCTCGGCAAGCGGCGGTCGCCTGGCACCCTGCCGCGCCGACGCGCCGGCCTGCGCCACGCCGCCCGGCGGCGTCCTGCCCTCCCGCCTGGTCGAGGGCATCACCATGGTCGGCATGGCAGCCAGCGCGTCGTTTGCCTTCGACGCCGCCGACAAGCTGAACCAGACGGTCGTCTATTTCCCGGGCGGTGACATGGGCCTTCTGGTGAGCCTGCTCCGGGGCATCTACGGCACGCCGGTCGACGAGCAAGCGACGCCGAAAGTGTGGCGCGATACGCGCCGCGGGACCGAGCTCACGGCATTGCCTGCGGCGCAGGGCGTGATGCTGCTCTACCGCCCTATCGCGGCTCGCTGAGTGCGTGACCGCTCACCCCGCGAGCGACACCACGCCTACTGGCGTGCCCTCTGGGAGGGGCTGCAGATCTGTTGGCCCGTATTCGCCGGGCTGCTCGTCCTGCAGGCACTGCTTGGTGCAGCCGTGGGACTCGTGGAAGGCTGGGGCGTCGGCTCCGGCGTCTACTTCGCCTTCATCACCGGCCTTACGGTTGGATACGGCGATCTCGTTCCCACCAACGCCCTTACCCGCACGATTTCCGTCCTGATCGGCTTCTGCGGCATCGCGCTCACCGGCCTCGTCGCGGCCCTGGCGGTCAGGGCCTTCCAGGTGAGCGGCGCCGGGAAGAAACCTTAAGAGGTCGGCCGCCGCGGCGGCACGTAATCCTTGAAGTCGTCGAAACCCTTCCACGTGGGTTCGGGCGGCTCGTAGCCGGGCCGAGGCGCGTATTGCGAAGGCTCGGTCGTACCGGGCGTCGTGATGTAGCGCGGGCAGTTGGGGAAGATCGCGCGGACCTTCACGCGCACCAGCAGCTGTGCCCCCGGAAACGTCTTCATCAACGGTTCGTCGCCACTGATCCTCGCCTCGCCGTTCACGCGCAGGCGGCGCGGCTTCTCACCCATGTCGATGAACAGCATGCCGACCGACGGGTTGACCGAGATGTTGCCCAGGCTCTTGAACATGCCGTTGCCGTCATAGTCCGGAAACGCGAGCTCGTCGGGGCCCACGATCCGCACGAAGCCCGCCGTGCCGCCCTTGAAGGAGCAGTCGGGCCGGCCGCGATCGTCCGAGGTCGCCAGGAAGAAGAACATCGCGCCCTCGATGAAGGCGCGGTCGCCGTCGGAGAAGGCGACGCGGGTCAGCTTCTCGACCAGCCGGTCGGCGATGCGGCGGCTGTCGAACTGGTCCTGCAGGCGGCGGTTGCCGTCGTGAAACATGAGGCTCTCAGTCATGGATGCGTGCCTTCAGGCTGGGGTCGTGAAGCGTCGTGTCCTGGCCCGGCGGCGCGATGCGCACGGCGTCCTCGAGCGTCATGGTCTGCCGCCATTCCTCGGGCGGCCGTGCGCGATCGTCGCTGCCGATCTGGTCGACGCCCCAGTAGAGCTCGAGGTGATGCCCGTCGGGATCGAGGAACTCGACCGAGACCTGGCAGCCGGCGCGGCGGCGTCCCTCGTAGACGATCCGGGCGTCGTGCGCCTTGAGGTGGTCGCGGGCGCGGAACACCTCGTCGAGCGTGGCGAGCTCGAAGGCCAGATGATGCAAGGTGCGCGCGGCCTTGTCCGCCGCCGGTGCGCCGCCGACCAGCGCGAGACAGTGGTGGTCGCCATTGGAGCGCAGGAAGACCATGCCGCCCGGCATCTTGTCCGTGCCGTAGACATCCGAAACCTTGAAGCCCAGCACCTCGGTATAGAAACGCTTGGATCGTTCGAGGTCGCTGACATTGACCACGGCGTGGCCGAGCTTCTGGACCTTGAACGGCAGACCCTGGGGCATGACGCCTCCCTATAGACGGAGCACGCGCGGGGACTTGAGCAACGCAGCCGCGCCCGCCGTCATCCTAGCACCTCCCTTGACCGCCGCCTCGGCTTTCACCTCGGCCGCCTGCACTTCCTTCAGACGCTTGACGGTGGCGTCGAGGATCGCCTGCGGCACGACCACCACACCGTCTGCATCGCCCACGATCACGTCGCCCGGGCTGACCGGGACGCCGCCGATGGTGATGGGCAGGCCGACGCTGCCGGGCCCGTTCTTGGCCGGCGAGTTGGGCACGATGCCCGCGCAGAAAAGCGGCAGGCCGGCCGCCACGATGCCGGCCCGGTCGCGGGCGAGCCCGTCGGTCACCAGGGCCGCGAGGCCGGCATTCTTCATCATCCCGGCCACCAGGTCGCCGACCAACGCGGTCAGCCGGTAGGAGTCGTTGGCGCACATGATGACGTCACCCGGCTGGGCGATCTCCATGGCGCCGAACAGCGCGAGATTGTCGGCCGGATAGGCATGGCAGGTGACGGCGACGCCCACGAACGACGCGTTGGCCGGGTCGCAGGGCTTGATGGT
>SCVT01000110.1 GCA_004296815.1 Reyranella sp.
CGGCGACCAGAGAAGATGAAGAGACGTGGCGGCCGTGGTGACGATCCGCGTCTGCGTCTGGGCTGGATAGAAGCCGAGACCGTCGCCCCACACGAATTCCTTGGTCCGCCCGCCCTCGAACTGCACGGTTACATTCCTGGAGGAACTGCCGGTCAGCGGCAGCACGAGGCGGTGCTGGGCATAGCGCCAGACGACTTCGCCATCGCCGCGCGTGAATCTCTGGACTGAAAAAGGACCGGCCGTAAGCCCGTCGACCGTCCGGAGTCCAAGTACGCTGCCTTGAGAAAGCTCTGAGTCCACGTGAGCCTCCGGAAGCTGGTCAGGCCCAGCGATCCTGCGCCCGCAACCATCGGTACGCAATGCCCAGTCGTTGCTGGCATGCAGCCGAACGGCTACGCCGCGTGCATCTCACGGAACAGCGACGGTGCCATGCCGAAGCGGCGCTCGAAGGCCTGGCCGAGGCGCGCCGAGGAGCGCAGGCCGACGCTGGCGGCGATCGCCTTCAGCGGCATTCCCCTGGCGAGCAAGGTGCGCGCCGCGTCGAGACGCAGGCCTTCGACAAAGTGCGCCGGAGTCTTGCCGGTGGCTTCCGTGAACTTGCGGTAGAAGCTGCGCTCCGAGAGGCCGGCGCGTCCGGCGAGCGCCGGGACATCGAGCTTCTTGTCGAGATTGTCCAGCATCCAGTCGACCAGGCCCGCGAACGGCGCCTCGGCCGCGGTCTGCGCCTGCAGCAGCGGACTGAACTGCGACTGGTAACCCGGCCGCCGCGCGTAGAGCACGAAGTGACGCGCGATCAGGTTGGCGGTCGCCGCCCCGAGATCGGCCTCGACGAGCGCGAGCGCCATGTCGATGCCGGTGGTGACGCCCGCCGAGGTCCAGACCTTGCCGTCGACGACGTAGAGTGAATCGGCGTCGACCGTCAGCGCGGGATAGCGCTCGGCGAGACGCTGGCAGCTCGACCAGTGCGTGGCGACCCGCTTGCCGTCGAGCAGGCCCGCCGCCGCCAGCATGAACGCCCCGGTGCACACCGAGCCGAAGCGCCGCGTCTTCGGGGCCGCCTTGCGCAGCCAGCGCCGCACGTCCTCGCGCTTCATCGCGGCCTTCAGGCCGGCCGAGCCGCCGGCCACCAGCAGCGTGTCGGGCTGGCCGCCGATCTTCCTGCTGTGCACGGCGACGCCGCAGTTGGTGACCACGGCGCCGCCGTCGGGCGAGAGGATCTCGAGGTCGTAGACGGGCTTGGTGCGGCCCTCGTTGGCTGCGCCGAACACGGCGGCGGGACCGGTGACGTCGAGGAGCTGGCAGCCTTCATAGGCGAGGATGGCGATGCGCATTGGCAGAAAATACGCCTGATTTGTCATTTCTGCCAAGCGCAAACCTGTCAGGATGGCGGCCGCACCCCAAGGAGACTCCCCATGGCAGACACGCTCCACATCGGCATCCTTCTGTTCCCCGACGTCACGCAGCTCGACGCCACCGGCCCCGCGCAGGTCCTGTGCCGCGTGCCTGGCGCCAAGCTGCACATGATCTGGAAGACCAAGGACCCGGTGCCGACCGATGCCGGCTTCTCGATCGTGCCGACCACGAGCTTCAGCGACTGCCCGCAGCTCGACGTGATCTGCGTGCCGGGCGGCGGCGGCCAGGTGGCGTTGATGGGCGACGAGGAGACGCTCGCCTTCCTGCGCAAGCAGGCCGCCGGCGCGCGCTACGTCACCTCGGTCTGCACCGGCTCGCTGGTGCTGGGCGCCGCAGGGCTGCTCAAGGGCTACAGGTCGGCCTGCCACTGGTCCTCGCGCGAATACCTGCCGGCCTTCGGCGCGATCCCGGTCGCCGAGCGCGTGGTGCGCGACCGCAACCGCATCTCCGGCGGCGGCGTCACCGCCGGCATCGACTTCGGCCTCACGATGGCCGCCGAACTGGCCGGCGAGGAGGTCGCCAAGACGATCCAGCTCGCGCTCGAATACGACCCGCAGCCGCCGTTCGACTCGGGCAGCCCGGAGAAGGCCGGGCCCGCCGTCGTGAAACGGCTGAAGGAGCGCATCCAGGCGATGCTGCAGAAGCGCGCGGCGGCGAACCAGGCCGCGGCGGCGAAGCTCGCCTAGTCGGCGGGCTAGCGGCAGATGAGCGCCGCCATGAACAGAGCCATCGCGACGGTCGGCGCCACGGTGCGGACGGTGTTCCACATCGTCCAGCGCTCGAGGTAGTGCGCCCACAGGGTCGCGGCCTGCGGCGTGGCGGGTTGCGCGGCGGCCAGCGCGTTGTTCAGCGGCACGTTGAACGCCATCGTCACGCCGATCGTGCCGGCGAGGTAGATCACGCTGCCCAGCAGCAGGAGCTTGCCGGCCGGCGCGTTCCACCACAGCCACGCAGCCACGAGCAGCGCGACGCAGAGCGCCGACGTGCCGAAGAAGGCCAGGAAGAAGCTGCGGTTGATCACCACCACGTTGATCGCCTGCATGGCCTCGATGCCGTGCGGTGCCGGGATCCTGCTCAGCGCGCCCATCACGAAGGACG
>SCVT01000111.1 GCA_004296815.1 Reyranella sp.
GCCGCAAGCGGACGGCGGAGATCGTCAAGGTGCGCGAGCAGATCGTGGCCGAGATGCAGCAGCCGCAGCTCCGGGCCGAGAAGCTCGAGGCGCTGGTCGACCAGATGACGCGCCTGCGCGCCGACCAGCTGAAAGAATACATGCGCACCATCGCCGACTTCGAGCCGCGGCTCAGGCCCGAGCAGCGCGAGAAGATGCAGGTGCTGCTGGCCGAGCGGTTCATGCCTGTGCCGCTCAACATGCAGGGCCCGCCCAGCCGTTCGCGTCCCTGACAGGAGGCAGTCTTGGTCGCCCGCGTAAGCCGTCGTGGGTTCCTGGAAGGCGCAGCCGCGTTCTCGGCTGCTTTGTGGCCGGCGCTGCCCGCCCGGTCGGCGGCCTCGATGGGCTTCGACGAGGCCCGGCATCTCCTGTCGCGCACCTCCTTCGGCATGACCCCGGCCGAGATCAGGGCCTACGAAACACTCGATTACACCGTGGCCGTCGACCGGCTGCTCTCCGCGCCTTCCCGCGAGGCCGCGACGCCGGCACCGGGCTGGATCGGCATGGGCCCCGCCGAGGTGCGCCGCGCCCAGCAGACGGCCGAAGCCGAGCGCCGTGACAAGCCGGACGGCCGCAAGGCTGAGGTCGTTCGTCCCGTTCAGGAGCAGGGCCGCGAGCTGAAGATCTGGTGGATCGAGGAGATGCTCGGCACCGAGCAGCCGCTCATCGAGCGCATGGTGTGGTTCTGGCACGGCCACTTCACCTCCTCGCTGCAGAAGGTCCGGTATCCGGCCGCGCTCTACCGTCAGAACGCGCTGTTCCGCCGTGAGGCGCTGGGCAACTACGCGACGCTGCTGAAGGAGGTCGCCCGCGATCCCGCGATGCTGATCTACCTCGACGGCATGCGTTCGGTGGCGCGCCAGCCCAACGAGAATTTCGGCCGCGAGCTCCTCGAGCTCTTCACCCTGGGCGAGGGCAACTACAGCGAGGCCGACATCAAGGCCGCCGCCCGCGCCTTCACCGGCTGGTCGGTGAACCGCGAGACCGGCCAGTTCGTCGAGCGCGGCCCGCAGCACGACGACGGTGAGAAGACCTTCCTCGGCAAGACCGGCCGCTTCGGCGGCGAGGACATCCTGAAGATCCTGCTCGCCCATCCGCGCACCGCCGAGACGATCGTCGAGAAGCTGTGGCACGAGTTCGTGTCGCTGAAGCCCGACGCCGCCGAGATCAAGCGGCTCGCGGCGGACTTCCGCAAGAGCGGCTACGAGATCAAGCCGCTGCTGCGGGCGCTTCTGCTGTCGGCGTCGTTCCGCGATCCAGCGAACCGCGGCAGCCTGATCAAGTCTCCGGTCGAGCTGATCGTGGGCACCGTGCACGTGCTCGGTCTGCCCGTGCCGGAGAAGACCGGAATCGTGCGCATGCTGCAGGGGCTGGGCCAGGTCCCGTTCGATCCGCCCAACGTGAAGGGCTGGGCGGGCGGCGAGGCCTGGATCTCGACCTACACCTTGCTGCTCCGCCAGCAGTTCCTGCGCCGCATGGTCGAGGCGACCACAGTGGCGCCGATGGAGGGCGGCATGGCCATGTCGGCCCGGCCGAACCGCCGCGCCGACCGCCGCCAGCAGCTTCCGGGCGACGACAGCACGATGCAGATGATGGAGCCGCCGCGCCCCGTCGAGGGACGCAGCCTGCGCAACGCCGGCAACGAGGCGCGCCTCGGGCCCACACTGACAGGCGTGGACAGCGCGACGCTCGTGCGCACGCTGCTGCCGCGCCAGCCGGTCGACGGTCTCGACGCGAACGGCACGCCGGGCGCGGTCGTCGCGTCGGCGCTGCTCGACACCGCCTACCAGCTGAAGTGAGGCGAACGCGATGGCGCGCATCCTCCTGCTGGTCGAACTGAAGGGCGGCAACGACGGGCTGAACACGCTCGTGCCCTACGCCGATCCCAAGTACCGCGAGCTGCGCCCCGGCATCGGCGTGGCGCGCGAGAAGGTGATCCAGCTCGACGAGAATGTCGCGCTGAACGGCAAGCTCGAGCCGCTGATGGAGTCGTGGAAAGCGGGCGACCTCGCGATCCTGCAGGGCGTCGGCTATCCCTACCCGAACCGCTCGCACTTCCGTTCGATCGAGATCTGGGACACCGCCTCGGCCTCGAACCAGACGCTGAGCGAGGGCTGGATCGCCCAGGCCTTTTCGGGCGCCAAGCTCGCCAAGGGCGTGGGCGTCGACTGCATTGTGGCCGACACCAACGCGCTGCCCTCGACCGGGCCCGCGCTGCGCACGATCGTCATGCAGGACGCCGAGAACTTCCTGCGGCAGGCCAACGCGGTGAAGCCCGCGGCCATGGGCGACGGCGGCAATCCCGCGCTGCGCCACCTGCTGGCGGTACGGCAGGAGATCAACGCCGCGGCGGCGGGCTTGCGCGACAGGCTGCGCGAAGCGCCGGCGCCGGCCCACGAATATGGCCAGGAGTTCCTGCTCGGCCGCCAGCTCGATCTCGCGACCCGCATCATCGCGTCGAAGGCTCCCGTTGTGGCGATCAAGGTGGCGCTGGGCGGCTTCGACACGCACGCCAACCAGGCCCAGACGCACGAGCGCCTGCTGGCCTTCCTGGCGGACAGCCTCGCCACCCTGCGCCGCAATCTGATCGCCGCCGATCTCTGGAAGGATGTGGTCGTGATGACCTATTCGGAGTTCGGCCGGCGGGCAAAGCAGAACGCCAGCGGCGGCACCGATCACGGGACCGCCGCGCCGCAGTTCGTCATGGGCGGCGGCGTGAAGGGCGGGCTGCACGGTGCCCAGCCGTCGCTCGGCGACCTGCAGGACGGCGACCTCCGGCACGCGGTCGATTTCCGTAACGTCTTCGCGACCGTGGCGCAGGGCTGCTGGGGGCAGCAGTGCGACTTCGGCCTGCGTCAGGTGCAGAAGCTCGGCTTCCTCGCCTGAGCGACCGACATCTGCCTAGGCCGCCGCGCGGCGGCCCAGGATCTCATCGCGCACCGAGCCGCGCTCGGCCTCGATGCGGATGTACCAGATGAGCAGTGCGGCGATGATCTTGATGATCACGGGCACGGCGATATAGACGATGACCAGCGCGGTGCCGCTGTACTCCCCCCGGCTGGGATTGAAGCCGAGCAGCGCCGCCACCGGCAGCGAACCTGCCGCGCCGATCGCAGTGGCGAGCTTGGTCGACAGCGCCCACAGGCCGAAATAGGCGCCGGTGTCGCCGCGCGTGTCCTTGCCTTCCTCGGAGTTGATGATGTCCGCCAGGACCGACGGCGGCAGGCCGTAGTCTGCGCCGATGCCGAAGCCGGTAATGACGGCGATCGGGATGAACAGGGCGAAGTCGCCGGCGCCGAGGAACACCGCGAGCGACATGGCGATGACGGTTATCACCATGGCGATGAACCAGGCCGCGGTCTTGCTGAGCTTGCGCGACAGCAGCAGCCACATCGGCACGCTGGCGGCGGCCGAGCCGAAATAGACCAGCAGGATGATGCCGGCCTGCAGCTTGCCGCCCTTCAGCACGTGCTCGACGTAGAACAGCATCACCGAGACGGCGACGCCCAGAGCCGAGCCGTTGACGATAAAGACGAGGAGCAGCCGGCGGAACAGCCGGTTCTTCAGCGGCGCGAAGAACGGGATCAGCGTCTTCAGCGTGAAGCTGTTCTCCATGTTCCGCGTCGGGCGGCTGAGGGAAGGCATCAGGCCGATCAGCCAGTCGCGGAAATAGCGGACGTGGGTCTCGGGGTGCTCGCGCACGACCGGCGGATGGACCGAGGGCGGCGACCACACGAAGGTCGGCATGAAGAACAGGATGGCGATCGGTATGAAGATCGCGCCCATGTAGGCGTAGCCGGTGTTCTCCCCGAACTTCGCCGTGAGGTAGGTCGGCAGCACGACGGCGAGCGTCATGCCGAGGAGCCCGAACACCTCGCGACCGACCGTGACGCGGGTCCGCTCGTTGTAGTCGTCGCTGAGCTCCGCGCCATGGGCGTGGTAGCTGATCGACACGCCGGCATAGCCGAGATGGACCACGAACAGCGCAACGAACAGCCAGGTGGCGAGCAACACCGAGTTCGCGAGCAACGCCTCGGGCGGATGGAAGAGCATGTAGAAGCCGCCGATCATCAGCGGCAGCATGAGGGCGACAAAGGTGATCCGGCCGCGCGGGCCGCGATGTGTGAACTTGTCGCTGATCAGGCCGATGACCGGATCCTGGATCGCGTCGATCACGCGCGTGGCGATGAAGATGAGGCCCATGATGCCGAGCGGCACCTTGAGGACCTCGCCGTAGAAATGGCTGACGTTCAGGACCACCGGCAGGGCCGCCATGTTGAGCGGAAGCTGGTTGGTCGAATACGCGACCAGGCGGTCGAAGCTCAGTCGTACGGACGCGGCGGAGCCGAGGCCGGGGCGGGGCGCATGCACGCGGGTTTTTGCCTTCCTGTTCGGCTCACCTTGGCGGCGGCCCTTGCTTGCTGACAGTTATATATGGCGGAAGTGCGCCTGCAAGACGTCCGTGCGCTTGGTCGAGAAGCCGGCGGCGCAATAGGCGAGATAGTAGCGCCACATCCGCCGGAAACGCTCGTCGAAGCCCATGCGGCCGACCTGGTCGGCGACCTTGTCGAAGCGGCCGAGCCAGGTCTCCAGCGTCCGCGCATAGTCCAGCCCGAAACTGTAGAGCTCGGCCACCTTGAGGCCTGCCTGCCGGCACTGCTCCTTGAGGCTGGTCGGCGACAGGAGCATGCCGCCCGGGAAGACATAGGTCTGTATGAAATCCGGGTTACGGCGATACCGCTCGAAGAAATCGTCGGCGATCACGATCGCCTGCACGATGGCCGAGCCGCCCGGCGCCACATGACGTTTCAGTGTTGCGAAATAGTCGGGCCAGTAGCGCTCGCCCACCGCCTCGATCATCTCGATCGACACGATATGGTCGTAGCGGCCCTGGATGTCGCGATAGTCGCGGAACTGCAGATCGACCGTATCGGCGAGACCTGCCCGCTGGACGCGGGCACGCGCGTATTCGAGCTGCTCCTTCGAGATCGTGACGCCGGTCACCCGCATGCCGCGGCGCGCCGCGACCTCCGCGAAGCCACCCCAGCCGCAGCCGATCTCGAGGATGGTGTCGCCCTGGCGGGCGCCCAGCCGGTCGAGGATGCGCTCGTACTTGGCGATCTGGGCCGCCTCCAGAGGCTTCGCTTCCTCCCCGCCGAAGAGTGCCGAGGAGTAGGTCATCGAGGGATCGAGCCACAGGCCGTAGAACTCGTTGCCGAGATCGTAGTGGGCGTGGATGTTCTTCTTCGATCCTTCGCGCGTGTTCTCGTGCCGGCGATGGAGGAACTTCAATGCGAGGTTATGCAGCGCGTTGGTGTGCACCATCTTGCCCAGCGCGCGGTCGTTGTCGGCCAGCAGGCGGATCAGGCCGGGCAAGTCGGGCGAATCGCAGTAGCCGTCCATATAGGCTTCGGCGAATCCGATATCGCCATCGAGCAGGACATGACGGAAGAAGCGCCAGTCCCTGACCTCGAGCCTGGCGGTCGGGGTCGCGTCGGGCGGACCGAAAGAGCGGGTCGTGCCGTCGGGCAGCGTCATGACGAGGCGGCCGACGGCGAGACGTTCGAGGGCTTTCAGGACGAAATGGGCGGTGAGCTTCATGCAGTCCGGTCGGCGATCAGCGGGTCACAAGCTCCGTGGGCGGCGCTGGTTTCCTATAAAATCTCGCCCGCTTCCGCCACAGATGCAAGGCCTGCCAATGGATCCTGACGACAACGGCCAGGGTCATGGTCGGGTTGCCGAGGAAGTGCCGCAGCACGCCCCGGTCGTCCAGCGGCTCGCGTCGGCCGCCAACCGAGGTGGCGAGCATCAGGCCCTGGGCGTCGTGATAGTTCACGTCGACATGGGCACGGCTCCCGTCCAGCCGGAAGCGGAACCGGTAGCTGCCTTCGATCGGCAGGAACGGCGAGACATGGAAGACCTTGCGGCCCTCCAGCCATTCCTCGGGCGCGATCGGTCGATGGTCCTCGTGATGCACGAGGTAGCAGTGGCTCTCGCCGAACGTGTTGTTCACCTCGCACAGGACGGCGCGCAGGGCGCCGGCCCGGTCGCGGCAGAACCAGAAGCTCACCGGGTTGAAGACGTAGCCCAGCATGCGGGGCATGGTCATCAGCACGACGTCGCCGTCGCAGATCGCGGCGAGGCCGTGCTGGTCGAGGACGCCCTGCAGCCAGTTCCTGAGATTGGACCCGTCACGTGGCCCGTGGTCGGCGTGCCGGAAGGAGACGAGGCCCTTCCGGTCGAGCTTCAGCCACCGCCCGGCGGCGCTCTCCAGCGAATCGAGGCCGAGACAGAGATAGCCGACGCGGTAGCGGAATGCGTTCTCGCGCGGCCGCAGCCGGCGATGGACGACGGTCGCGTCGACGATCGAATGCAGCGGCGCCGTCACGAAGTCTCCGCCGCGACACGCGCGGCGACCGGGATCGGCAACGACGGGATCGACGGCCGGTCGGCCACCACCCGCGGCGGATCGCCGATGCGGCGATGCTCGTCGGGCCGCGCCCACGGGCGGCGGACGCCCAGCTGCTCGGCGACGTCGAGGCCCGCCGACAGCGCATCCTCGTGGAAGCCGTAGCCGCAGTAGCTGCCGCAAAAGTAGGTGTTCCGAACGCCTTGTATGCGATGGAGGTCGCGTTGCGCGCGGATCGCAGCGGCGTCGTACATCGGATGCTCGAAGGAGAAGCGGGCGTGCGCCGCAGCCGGCGCCGGGGCGCGACCGGGATTCACCGAGACGAAGAGCGGCGTGGTGTCCGGAATGTTCTGCAGGCGGTTCATCCAGTAGGTCACACTCACATTGCCGTCGCGGGCACGGCTGTCGGCGACATAGTTCCAGCTCGACCAGACGC
>SCVT01000112.1 GCA_004296815.1 Reyranella sp.
GGCAGGGCACCCACGAGGGCCGCCACCGTCGTCATCAGGATCGGCCGGAAGCGCAGCAGGCACGCCTGGTGGATGGCCTCGCGCGGCGTCTTGCCCTCGTTGCGTTCGGCGTCGAGCGCGAAGTCGATCATCATGATCGCGTTCTTCTTTACGATGCCGATCAGCAGCACGATGCCGATGATGGCGACGACGCTCAAGTCGGTGCCGGCGATCATGAGCGCCAGCAGCACACCGATGCCGGCCGACGGCAGGGTGGAGAGGATCGTGATCGGGTGGATGTAGCTCTCGTAGAGCACACCCAGCACGATGTAGACCGTGACGATCGCCGCCAGGATCAGCAGCAGCTGGCTGTCGAGCGACTTCTGGAACGCGAGCGCCGCACCCTGGAAGTGCGTCGTGATCGAGCGTGGCATGCCGATCTCGCGCTGCACCGCCACGATGGCGTCGACCGCCTGGCCGAGCGCATAGCCCGGCGCCAGGTTGAACGAGATCGTGGTCGCCGGGAACTGACCGAAGCGGTCCAGCCGGAGCGGCGCCGTGCGCTCCTCGAAAGTTGCGATCGCCGACAGCGGCACCTGCCTGCCGCTCTGCGAGCCCGGCAAGTAGAGGTTGTTCAACGACTCCAGCGAACGGCCGACCGCCGGGTCGACTTCGTAGATCACACGGTACTGGTTCGACTGCGTATAGACAGTCGAGACGATGCGCTGGCCGAACATGCCGTAGAGCACGTTGTCGATCGTGGCCGCGGTGATGCCGAAGCGGGCGGCCGCGTCCCGATCGATCTTGATGAACATCGACAGGCCCCTGTTCTGCAGGTCGCTCGTCACGTCGACGATCTCCGGCAGACGTTGCAGGCGCTCCATCAGGCGCGGCACCCAGGTGTCGAACTCGTCGACCCGAGCGGTCTCCAGGACGAACTGGTACTGTGTGCGGCTCACCGTCGAATCGATGGTGAGGTCCTGCGCCGGCTGCATGAACAGCGAGATGCCGGGCACCGACGCGGTCTCGCGCTGCAGCCGCCGGATGATCTCGGTCGCCGACAGCGAGCGCTGCTCTCGCGGTTTCAGGTTGATCAGCATGCGGCCGGAGTTCAGCGTCGGGTTGGTGCCGTCGACGCCCACGAACGAGGTCAGGCTGGCGACGTCGGGGTCCTTCAGGATCGCCTGGGCTAGATCGCGCTGGCGCTGGCTCATCGCTTCGAAGGAAATGCTCTGCGGTCCTTCGGTGACGGCCTGGATCAGGCCGGTGTCCTGCACCGGGAAGAAGCCCTTGGGGATCACGACGTAGAGCGCGACTGTCAGCACCACGGTGCCGACCGCGACCAGCAGGGTGAGCGTCTGATGGCGGAACACCACGACCAGCCAACTGTCATAGACGTCGATCATGCGCGCGAACCAGCGCGCGCCCATCGCCTGCTCCTCGCCTGCATGGCCACGCGTCTCGGCGGCCGTCGTCGGCTCGGCATGCGTGCGCCGCCGCAGGAGCTGGGCGCACATCATCGGCACCAGGGTGAGCGAGACCACGGCTGAGATCAGGATGGTAACGGAAAGCGTGACGGCGAACTCGCTGAACAGCC
>SCVT01000752.1 GCA_004296815.1 Reyranella sp.
GCCAGATCGGCGGGTTGCCGCGGAAGCCGCCATCCCAATAAGCCTCGCCGTCGATCACCACGGCGTCGTGGACATTGGGCAGGCAGGCCGAGGCGAGCAGCGCGTCGATCGACAGCTCCTCGCGCGTGAAGATGCGCACCTTGCCCGTCCGCACGTTGGTCGCCGCGATGAAGGCCTTGACCTGATGGCAGGCGCGCACGGACTCCTGGTTGAAGTGTCGCTTCAGCAGCTCGCGCAGCGGATCGAACTTCAGTGGATTGCGTTGCCAGGGAGAAAGCGTGCGCTGGATCAGGTCGGCCCACAGCGCACCCGGCGAGTCGTCGAGATTCCAGTTGCCCTGCAGTCGGTCGAGCGGCGTCCGCTGGATCGGGCTCGCGACCGACATCTGGCCCAGTTCGCCCCAGAACGCCGCAAGGGCGGCGCGCGCCCCGGCCGGGCCGCCGTTTGCCCAGCCCTGCAGCAGGATCGCCGCGTTCATCGCGCCGGCGCTGGTGCCGCTTACCGCCTCGAACTCGAGTCGCCCGTCCTCGATCAGCCTGTCGAGCACGCCCCAGGTGAAGGCGCCGTGGCTGCCACCGCCCTGCAGGGCGATGTTGATGCGCTTGGTCGGGGTTGGTTCTACAGTCATCGTCCAGTCACGAGTATCGGGGATCGACGGCATTATGGCGAAGGGCAGGGCGGGCGGACCGTGGCGAAAGCGCCCGTCGACCATCCTGTGGATGCTGTCTCTTGGCCAGCTCATCTCGTGGGGGCTGGTCTACTACACCTTTCCGCTGTTCATCGCGCCCATGGAGCAGGAGCTCGGCTGGAGCCGCAGCTCGATGTTCGGGGCGCTCTCGGCTGGCCTCCTGGTCGCGGGCCTCTGCTCGATCCCGGTCGGCGCCTGGATCGACCGTGGGCATGGACGCGTCCTGATGACCGGCGGGTCGCTGCTCGCGGCGGTGCTGCTGTTCGTGTGGTCGCGCGTCGACTCGCTCCCCGTCTTCTACGCACTGTGGATCGGGCTCGGTGCGGCGCAGGCCGTCATCCTCTACGAGCCGGCCTTCGCCGTGATCACCCGCGTCTACGGCCCACGCTACAAGCAGGCGATCCTGCTGATGACTTTCCTCGGCGGTCTTGCCAGCACCTTCGGCATTCCCTTCGCACAGCTCCTGATCGAGCGGATCGGCTGGCGACCGACGCTCGACGTGCTGGCTGCGATCAATCTCGGCGTCGCGCTCATGCATTGGTTGTTCGTGCCGGGACCGAAGGACGAAGCCATCCCCATCGCCGCCTCGAGGCTGCAGATCGAAGGTGCGAAGGAAAAGAGTCCGCTCGCCGCCGCGGTGCGCGTGCCGGCCTTTTGGGGGCTCGTCGTCGCCTTCGCAGGC
>SCVT01000113.1 GCA_004296815.1 Reyranella sp.
GCGCGCGCCGTCACGCCGCCCGGAAGGCCGCGCCGCTTCAACGCCCGCTTCTTCATGGCACGCGCCGAAGATGCGAGCGGCGAGATCCGTCATTCGAGCGAGATGGGCGACATCCGCTGGGTGCGCCTCGACGAGGCGCGCGAGCTGCCGCTGCCCACCATCACGGGACTGATCCTGGGCGAGATCGGCCGGCTGGTGAAGGAGCCGCCGAACCGCAAGAAGCAGCGCAAGATCCCGCTCTTCACGACGGTGCATCGCAAGCACCTGATGATCGAGGAATAGCATCGTGGCGGCGCGCGCCGAGAACGCCCCGCCGCCCGCCGCGTCCCGGCGCCCCGATGTCGTGAGCGTGCTGCCGCGCGCCGGCGTTCGCCTGCGCGCGCTGGTGCTGATCCGCTGGGCCGCCGTCGCGGGCCAGGTTTTCACCGTAGCCGTCGTGCATTGGGGCCTGGGCTTCGCGCTGCCGGTGCTCGCGGTCGGCGGTACCATCGCGCTCTCGGCGTTGCTCAACCTCACAGTCAGCATCGGCCGGCCCTCGTCGGCGCGCATCGACGACCGCGAGGCCGCGATCTTCCTGGCCTTCGACGTGCTGCAGCTCGCCGTGCTGCTTTATCTCACGGGCGGGCTGGTCAATCCGTTCTCGCTCTTGCTGCTCGCGCCGGTCGCGATCGGCGCCACCATCCTGTCGCTGGCGAGCAACATCGCGCTCACCCTGCTGACCATCGTCAGCACGGCGCTGCTCGGTCTCTTCTATCAGCCGTTGCCGTGGAAGGGGCCGCCGCCCGAACTGCCGGAGATCTACCAGGTGGGAGTCTGGGCCGGTCTTTCGCTCACGACGTTGCTGATCACGCTCTACGGCTGGCGGCTCGCGGAAGAAGCGCGCCAGATGGCGGCTGCGCTTGCAGCCGCGCAGGCCGCACTCGCACGCGAGCAGCAGCTTTCGGCGCTGGGCGCGCTCGCCGCGGCGGCCGCCCATGAGCTGGGCTCGCCGCTCTCCACCATCGCCGTCGTGGCCAAGGAGATGGAGCGCGAGATCGAGCTCGACGATCCGCTGCGCGAGGATGTCGAGCTGCTCGCCGCCGAGTCCGAACGCTGCCGCTCCATCCTGGCGCGCCTGTCGGTCGATCCGGCGGGCGACGTTTCCGACGCCTACATTCTGGTGCCGCTGCCGGCCCTGATCGAGGCGGCGGCGCAGAACTATGCACGCGAGGAGATCAGCATAGCCTTCGAGTCCGGGCCGGTAGGCGAGGGTGTGCCCACCATGGCGCCCATCCAGGTGCGCAGCCCGGAGATCATGCAGGGCATCGGAAACATCGTGCAGAACGCCGTCTCCTTCGCCCGCCGCGAGGTCCGCATCGCCACCCGCTGGACCACCGAATGGTCGGAGGTCGAGGTCACCGACGACGGGCCGGGCTTCTCCGAGGCGCTGCTCGACGAGCTCGGGACCCCCTTCATCTCGACCCGCCAGGGCGAGGAGGGCCACATGGGCTTGGGTGTCTTCATCGCCAAGACACTATTGGAACGGACCGGGGCCAACGTGACCTTCGGAAATCGCAGTTCCACGGGGGGCGGCGCCGCCGTGTCGGTGCGCTGGCCAAACCCCGTCTTCAAGGCTACATAGCGGCCGATGTCGAAGGAGTCGCCATGACCCAGGACAGCGGCGCCAACCGCCCCATCGCACCGATTCTTGCCGGTACGACGAGCAACAAGGACCGCACTCTTCTGATCGCCGATGACGACGCGGCGTTCCGCAACCGTATCGCACGGGCGTTGGAGCAGCGCGGCTTCATCGTGACCGCGGTCGGCTCGGTCGCCGAGGCGCTGGCGCAGACCGCGCGGCCGCCGGCGTTTGCCGTGCTCGACCTGCGGTTGGGTGACGGCAATGGGCTCGAGCTCGTGCAGCCGCTGCGCCAGGCGCGGCCGGACATCCGCATCGTCGTGCTGACCGGCTACGGCAACATCGCCACCGCCGTCGCCGCCGTGAAGGAAGGCGCCGTCGACTATCTCGCCAAGCCCGCCGACGCCGACGCGATCGAGCAGGCGCTGACGGCGCACGGCCGCAAGCTGCCGCCGCCGCCCAGCAACCCGATGTCGGCCGACCGCGTGCGCTGGGAGCACATCCAGCGCGTCTTCGAGCAGTGCGACCGCAACGTCTCGGAGACGGCGCGCCGTCTCAACATGCACCGGCGCACCTTGCAGCGGATCCTCGGCAAGCACGCGCCGCGCGAACACTGAAGCGCTTCAGCTGATCGCGGCCCAGCTCCTGCTCAACGCGCTGGCGTTGGGCATGGCCTACGCGCTGATCGCGCTTGGTTTCGTCCTCGCCCTCAATGCCGCCGGTGCCGTCAACTTCGCGCACGGTGATCTCGTGGTCCTGGGCGGTGCCGTCGCCGTCCTGGCCGGCCTGTGGACCGGCCTGCCCGGACCGCTGCTCCTGCCGATCGTCGCCCTCGTCCTCGGCGCCACGGGAATCCTGGCGGCACGGATCGCCATCCAGCCGCTGGCCGCCCGCCCGCCCGAAGCAACGTTCGTCGCCACCATCGCGCTCGCCGCGATCATCGAGCAGGGCCTCACCGTGGGCCTCGGCGCTGCGCCTCTCACCGCACCGCCGTTCGCCGGTAGCGGCACGATCGATATTGGTGGCCTTGCGCTGGGTCGCCAGCCGCTCGCCATCCTCGCGGTGGGCGCCGTGCTCGTCGCCGCCGTCTGGTTCCTCCTTGAGCGGACACAGCTCGGCCGGCGCATGCGCGCGGTGTCGTCCGACCGCTACATGGCGCGCGCCGTCGGCATCCCGGTCGGCCGCTATGTGATGCTGTCGCTGGCGCTGGCCGGCGCGCTGGCTGGCGTCGCCGGTTTCCTGCTCGGCCATCAGTTCCTCGTCGCCCCGACACAGGGCGCGGGCCACATGCTCAAGGCCTATATCGCGGTCGCCATCGGCGGCTGGGGCAGCGTGCCGGGCGCGCTCCTGGGTGCGCTGGGCATCGGCCTGTTCGAGACCTTCGTCTCCGCCGCCGTCGGCGATGCCTGGGCGTCCGCCGCGCTCTACGTCGCCGTGCTGGCGGTGCTGGTCCTGCGGCCGCAGGGCCTGTTCGGCGAGCCGGTCGGCAGGCGCGCCTGACGATGCGTCCGCTCGGCTGGTTCTGGACCGTCGTCCTGGTGCTGCCGCCGCTACTGGCGTTGCTCGTCCTGCCGTCGTTCGGTCAGCGCATGGTGACCCTCGTCGGCATCTACGCGTTGATGGGCGTGGGGTATCAGCTCGTGTTCGGCCAGCTCGGCGCGCTCAACTTGGCGCAGGGTGCATTGTTCGGTCTGGGCGCCTACGCGCTGGCGCTGCTCGCTCCCGCTGCCGGCCTGCTCGCCTTGCCGCTGGCAGCGATCGTCGCCGCGGCGACGGCGGCGCTGGTCTGCGGTCCGTTGCTGCGCTTGCAGTCGCACTACTTCGCGCTCGCCACCCTGGCACTCGCGGCGCTCGTCAATCTCGTCGCCGTTCATGTCGCGGATCTGACCGGCGGCGCCAACGGCCTCGCTGGCTTCACCGCAGCGCTGCCTACCGGCGCGGCGCTGCTCAGCCTGGTGTGGGCCTGCCTGATCGTCGCTGTGGTCCTCTATGCCCGGCTGTTCCGCGGCTCGCTCGGTCACCAGGCCCGGCTCTTGCGTGAAGCACCGCTCGCGGCGGCGACCTTGGGCATCGACGGCGGTCGCTGGCGGTTCGCGGCTTTCGTGGCTGGTGCGGCCCTGGCTGGCCTGGCGGGTGGCTTCTCCGCCACCTTGAGCGGCGTCGTGTCGCCCGACGTGACGAGCTTCCCGATCATGATCCTCTGCCTCACCTCGGTGGTGCTGGGCGGCTCGCGTCATCCCATGGGAGCGGTGCTGGGTGCGGTGATCGCCGTGTGCCTTCCCGAAATGCTGCGCGACCTGCAAGGCTTGTGGCTGCTGGCCTATGCGGCGGCCACGTTGGTTGTCGTCCGCTGGGCGCCGGAGGGCCTCGCGGGCTTGATTGACCGGTGGCGGGGTGCAACCGCGGCGGCGACACCATTGCCGATGCTTCCGGACAGTCTTGCATTATCAGGTGGTCCCCGTGAGCTCGTGCTCGAGTCTGTCTCCAAGTCGTTCGGCGGTGTGGCGGCCTTGTCCGATGTTTCCTTCACGGTCGATCGC
The DNA here is from genome assembly GCA_004296815.1 of Reyranella sp. GTDB lineage: Bacteria > Pseudomonadota > Alphaproteobacteria > Reyranellales > Reyranellaceae > Reyranella. The sequence goes on from SCVT01000113.1 coordinate 4,159, forward strand.
GGCGAGGTCGTGGGCCTGATCGGTCCCAACGGCTCCGGCAAAACCACGCTGCTGAACGTGATCGGCGGTCTCGAAAGCGCGGACGGCGGCACGATCCGGCTCGATGGACAGCGGATCGACGGCCTGTCTCCGCATCGCATCGCGAGAGCGGGCATCGGCCGTACGTTCCAGACGGTGCCGTTGGCCGACGAGACGCGCCGCGGCGACATCGTCCGTGCGATCACCTCGGGTGCGCCGTTCCTGCTGCTCGACGAGCCGGCGGCGGGCGCGAGCGACCGCGAGCGCCGGGATATCGCCCGGCTGGTCGACCAGGTCTCTGCCGCCGGCCGTGGCGTGCTGATCGTCGATCACGACATCGACCTGCTGACGCGTGTCTGCGACCGCCTGGTCTGCCTCGATCGCGGCAGGGTCATCGCCGCCGGCCGGCCGGCGGAGGTACGCGCCGATCCTCGCGTGCGTGCGACCTTCCTCGGCCTCGATGAGGCCGCGGCATGAGTGACCCGGCCCTGCGCATCGGCGATGTCGCCGTGGATGCGGGCGAGATCGTTGCGTTGCTGGGCGGCAACGGCGCCGGCAAGACGACGCTGATCGAAACCATTCTCGGCTTCCATGCGGGCCAGGTCTCGTTGTTCGGTCGGGACGTCTCGGCGCTGCCGGTCGAGCAACGTGTGCTTCTGGGCGTCGGCTACGTACCGGAACGCCGTCGCGTCTTCGCGGGCCTCACCGTGCTGGAGAATCTCGAAGCCGCCTCGGCCCTGCCGGCGGTCGATCGCCGCCGCCGGGTCGAGGAGATGCTGGTGCTGTTTCCCATGCTCGGCGAGCGGCCCGAGGCGCGCGCTTGGCTTCTGTCCGGCGGCCAGCAGCAGATGCTGGCGCTGGCGCGTGCATTGATGAACCGGCCGCGCCTGCTGCTGATGGACGAGCCGACGCTTGGCCTGGCACCGCTCGTCGTCTCCGACCTCTTGTCTCGGTTGGCGACGATGGCCGAGGAGGGCATGGCGATCCTGCTGTCGGAGCAACGCGCGAGCCTTGCGCTCGGCATCGCCCATCGTGGCCTGGTGCTGAGCCGGGGCAAGGTCGTGCGGACGGGTACCGCACGCGAGTTGGCGGACGATCCGGCACTCGCCGACCTGATGGCCGGCGGCTGATCAGGCCTTTCGGTCAGGCCTTGCGATTCTGGGCGTTCCAGTAGAGCTCGAGGTTCGAGATCAGCGCCGGGCTGAAATGACAGTAGGCCTGCTCGCGGGCGTAGAGCGCGGCGTAGCGGCGGAACGTGTCGAGCGGCTCGACGCCAAGCCTGAGCGCGCGCCGGTTGCCGATGGCGCCCACCGCGCCAGAGCCCGTGAGGCGGTCGATGACGCGGACGATGGTCGCATCGATCTCCGAAGGCGGCACGACCTCGTCGCAGATCATGCGACCGACCTCCGAATCGCACTCGATGCGGCGCTCGTACATGATCGCCTGGCGCGCGAGGCGGTCGCCGACGAATCGGGAGAGCCGGAGGTTGGCCATCGCCGGGATGATGCCTTCCTTGCGCGCCGGCAGGGTCATGTAGGCATCGCGGCCGGCGATGTTGAAGTCGGTGGCGAGCAGGATCTGGCAGCCGCCGCCGATCGCGAAGGTCTCGACCGCCGAGATCCAGAGCTTCTCGATCGAGTCGCCCGCGACCTCGTCCGGCGCCACGTCCGGTCGCGCCAGGCCGCGGAACATCTTGTTCACGAAGCCCATGTCGCGGACCAGGAACCACAGGAAGGGGATCTTGCCGTAATAGAGGTGCGTGAGGTTGATGCCGGCATTGTAAACGCGGCGGCCGGCATACTTGCCTTCCGGCACGACGTCGCCGCGCAGCACCGCGACCTCGCTCTGGCGGTCGAGGATGCAGACGTCGGCGCCGATCTCGGTGGCAACCTGCGTGGAGTTGTCCTCGGAATTGAGGAAACGCCGGTTGGCGAGCAGCAGCACCGCCGCCTTGCCCTGGCGTTCGATCCGCGCGAACTCCAGATCGAGGCGTCCGTCGCGCTGGAACTTGGAAAGTGCCTCGGCCGATTCCTCGCGGGGCAGCAGCATGGCGTGGCAGAGATGAAGGCCGCATTCGGGATCGGCCAGGAACTGGTTGCAGAGGATGCCCTGGTCGATCTCGACGCCGTCCTTCTCCGACTGGCGAAGGGCGGCCTCGGCTTCGACCTGCGCCCTCGTCGGCACGAGGCCCGGCACGAGCGCGGCGGCCTCGTAGACCAGGCGTTCGATGCGCACGAACTTCCGGCGATTGTCGGTGATCCTGTCGTAGAGCGTGCGCGCGTGGCGCCGCAGGAAGGCGAAGCGCGCCTCGCGCGCAGCCTGCTTCAGCATCTCGGCGGCATCGTGCTGGGCCGCATCGCGGTTCGGTTTGGCGGGCAGGCGGGCGAGCCGTTCGGCGGCGTCGCGCCAGAGGCCTGAGAAGGCCGCCGTGTCGGCGGCGAAGTCGCCGGTGGCTGCGACCGGTGCCGGAGTCATCGACGTTTCCTGCTTGATTGGAATTTTGGAGCGGGCGACGGGATTTGAACCCGCGACCTACGGCTTGGGAAGCCGACGCTCTACCCCTGAGCTACACCCGCGTCGCCGGCATTCTAGCCCGCGGTTGCGCCG
>SCVT01000114.1 GCA_004296815.1 Reyranella sp.
CGGCCACGATCATCGGCATCGTCGGGGCCGGTGGCATCGGCCTCTATCTCGCCGAGGCGATCCGCACGCTCGAGCTGCAGCAGACCTCGTTCATCATCCTGATGATCCTGGTCACGGTGGCGGCGATCGACTTCGTTTCGAGCAAGCTGCGCTTTGCCATGATGGGACGGCGCGCCGGGGCGTCCGCGTGAGCGAAGGCTTGGCGCGTTACGCCCTCTACTACGCACCGCGCGCCGAGGAGCCGCTGGCCGTTGCCGCGGCGCAGTGGCTCGGCCGCAATCCCGAGAGCGGCGAGACACGCAAGGTCGCGCCGGTGCCCGGCCTCGCCTGGGACCGGCTCGTGGAGCTGACGGCCGACCCGCGGCTCTACGGCTTCCACGGCACCCTGAAGCCGCCGATCGCGCTGGTCGACGGTGCGACGGAACGCGACTTCCTCGACGCGGTGGGCAAGATCGCCGCCGGCCAGCACGCCATCGAGGTGCCGGCGCTGGCGCTGGCGGAGATCTCCGATTTCATCGCCCTGGTGCCCGAGGGCCGCCACGCCGAGCTGCAGGACCTCGCGGACCGCTGCGTCGTCGAGTTCGACGAGTTCCGCCGCCCGGCCGACGAGGCGGAACTCGCCAAGCGCCGCGCTGCGGGACTCTCGTCGCGCCAGGAGGACCTGCTGCTGCGCTGGGGCTATCCCTACGTACTGGAACAGTGGCGCTTCCATCTCACGCTGACCGGCCGCGTGGGCGATGCGCGCGAGCGCGACACGCTGATGACGGAGCTGCGCCGGCGCTTCGGCGCCTTCGTCGAGCGGCCGCTGTCGGTCCGGGACCTCTGCGTCTTTCGCCAGCCCGGTCCCGGCCGGCCGTTCACCGTGCTGGCGCGTTTCAGGCTCGGCGGCGGGCGGCGCCTGACCACTCAAGTCTGGACAGCAGCGTAACGAAGATCTGCGCGGCGTCGTCGAGCGCGCCGTCGTTCACGATCGTCACCAGCCGCGGATCGTCGATCGCATAGGCGCCGGCGCGGTCCAGCCGCTCCGAAGCTTCCAGCGCCGTCTCGCGGCCGCGGCCGGCCAGGCGCTGCTGCAGGCGCTCGGGCGAGGCGGTGATCAGCACCGGCCGTGCCAGCGAATCGAGGCCGCCGGTCCGCTGGAAGTGATCGCGCGAGCCCGAGACCACGACGGTCATGCCGGCGGCGCGCCACTCGTGGATCTCGCGGCCGACGCCGTAATCGTTGCCGTGGGCGTGCCAGTGATAGGCGAAGAGCCCGTGGGCGCGGCGCACCGCGAACTCGGCGCGGCTCACGGCGACATGATTCTCGCCGCCGATATCGTGCGGGCGCGTGATGTAGCGGTGCGCGAAGGCGACGGGCGCCTCGGCCGGCAGCAGCGCACGGGCGCGGCCCAGCACCGAGTCCTTGCCGGCGCCGGAGGGCCCCATGACGTAGATCAGTGCGCCGTCCATCAGACGACCCGGCTTCCTTCGCGCCACACGGCGCGCACCACCGGAGCGCCGTCGATGGCGCGGACGCGCACCAGGTCGGCGCGGCGATCGGCGGCGATCTCGCCGCGGTCGGTGAGGCCCACAGCGCGCGCCGGGTTCAAGGTGGCGAGGCGCACGGCCTGCGGCAGCGAGACGCCGATGCCGGCGGCGGGCAGCTTGAAGACGCCTTCCATCAGGCTCGCCGGCACGTAGTCGGACGAGAGGATGTCGGCATGGCCCGAGCGCACCAGGTCGATGGCGGCGATGTTGCCGGAGTGCGAGCCGCCCAGCACCAGGTTGGGCGCGCCGACCAGCACCGCGAGGCCCGCGTCGCACGAGGCCTCGGCCGCCTCGCGTGTGGTCGGGAACTCGGCGATGGTCATGCCGTTCTCGACGGCCTCTTTCACATGCGCTTCGGTCGCGTCGTCGTGGCTGGCGATCGGCAGCGCGCGGGCCTGGGCGCGGCCCACGATCTCGTTCCTGTGGCGAACGGCGTTGCGGTTGTGCAGCTCGGTGACGCGGACGGAGAACTCCTCGAACTGCGCCTCGTTCATGGCGTACTTGCCGAGGTAGTACTGCTTCAGCTTCTCGGGATCGAGGAACTGGCGCTGGCCGGGCGTGTGGTCGTTGATCGAGACCAGGCCGACCAGCGGCAGGTCGATCCACTTGTCGACCGCCTCGACCGCGTCGTCGGCGGTGATCTCGCAGCGCAGGTGGATGCGGTGCTCGGCGCGCGTCATGCGGCGGTCCGAGACGGCGCACACCGCCTCGATCATGCGCTCGCGGTTCTGCACGCGGTCGGACTTGCCGTGCACGTCGCCCAGCGC
>SCVT01000115.1 GCA_004296815.1 Reyranella sp.
AGGCCTGACGATCGGGACCGTGTTCCGTCTGAATATCCATCCCGAAGAAGGTGCTCCCGCGATTGAAATCGAATCGGCGGCGCTGCGTTACGGCGTCGGCGCGCGGGCCGACGGTCCGATCAAGTCGATCGAGGATCTGGTTGCGCAGGGCAAGCAGAAGCAGCTCACCTACAGCTCCAACAACGTCACCAACGTCGTGGCGATGTTCCAGCTCGCCAAGCTCACGGGCGCGAAGTTCCGCTGGGTCGTGTTCCCGGGTGGCGTCGAGTCGGTGACGGCGGCGATCGGCGGCCATGTCGACGCGGTCATCCAGACCGTGACCGAGATGAAGCCGCAGATCGAGGCGGGCAAGCTCCGTCTCCTCGCCTCGGCCGCCGAGGCGCGCTGGCCCGACTATCCCGATGTGAAGACCCTGCGCGAGCTGGGCTTCAACGCCGTCAGCAACGGCCCGTTCGGCTATGCCTTCCCGACCGGCGTCGATCCGGCGATCAAGGAGCGCATGGACAAGGCGCTGGCCGAGGTCATGCAGGACGAGACGGTGACCAGCCAGATCACCAAGCTCGGCATCCAGGCCGTCTATCGCAACGGCAAGGACTACACCCAGCTGCTCAAGACGATCGAGGAAGAGCTGGTGCCGATCCTCAAGGAAACCGGCATGGCCAAGAAGCCGGCATGATCCGACCCTCCTGGGGCAGGTGGGGCGGCACGCGCATCGCCACGCTGGCGCTGCTGGCGGCCGCCCTCGTCGGTCTCTGGCAGTCGCTGCGACTGGAGAGCTGGGGCTTCGACGGACCGGGCCCCGGCTTCTTCCCACAGCTCATGGCCGCGATCTGTGTGGCGCTCGCCGTCATCGTCCTCGTCTTCCCGGGCCAGGCCCAGGAGACCGAGGGCGGCGACACCGAGGAGTCCGAGGCGTCAGCGGAAGCCCGCCGCACCTTCGGGATCTATATCGCGTCGTTTGCGGTGCTCGCGGCCGGCGCGATGTATGCGGGCTTCGTCGCCACAACGCTCGCCTTCACGATCGTGATCGTGCGCTTCGCCGAGAAGCGCTCGTGGCTCGCTGCGATCGGCTACGGCCTCGCCTGCGCCGCGGTCGGCCTGGTCTGCTTCGGCTGGCTGTTGCGCGTCGACCTGCCCGAAGGGCCGATCGAGCGCGCCTTCTATTCGATGGTGCGCTGAGCCATGGAAGCGCTGCTCGGCGGCTTCGCCACCACGCTCACGCCGGAGAACCTGTTCTTCTGCTTCGTGGGCGTGCTGCTCGGCACCGTGGTCGGCATCCTGCCGGGGCTGGGGCCGCTCACCACCATCGCCATCCTGCTGCCCATCACCTTCAAGATGGAGGTGACGTCGGCGATCATCATGCTGTCGGGGATCTACTACGGCGTGGCCTACGGCGGCACCGTCACCTCGGTGCTGATGCGCATCCCGGGCGAGGCCTCGTCGGTCGTTACCTGTCTCGACGGCTACGAGATGGCGCGCAAGGGCCGCGCCGGTGCGGCCCTCGGCATCGCGGGCATCGGCTCGTTCGTGGCCGGGACCGTGGGCGTCATCGGCATCTCCTTCCTCTCGCCGCCGCTCGCCGAGCTGGTGATCAAGTTCGGCCCGGCCGAGTACGCCATGCTGATGCTCGCGGGCCTCGCCATGGTCACCTACATGTCGAGCGGCTCGCTGCCGCGCGCGCTGCTGATGGCCGCGTTCGGCCTGCTGCTGGGCACGATCGGCAGCGACCCGCTGAACATGACCCCGCGCCTCACCTTCGGCATCCTGGCGCTGGGCGACGGCGTCAACCTCGTGCCGCTGGCGATCGGCCTGTTCGGTCTCTCCGAAGTGCTGTTCATGGCGCGGCAGAAGCCCGACGACATGAAGGTGCTGCCGCCACCGTCGCGCCTGCTGGGCTTCATGCCTTCGCGCGAGGAAGCGCGGCGCTCGGTCGGTCCGGTGGCGCGCGGCACGGTGATGGGCTTCCTGGTCGGCCTGCTGCCGGGCGGCGGCGCGGTGCTGGCCTCGTTCCTGTCCTACGGCATGGAGCGCAAGCTCTCGAAGAACCCCGAGGAGTTCGGCAAGGGCGCGGTCGAAGGCCTCGCCGGGCCTGAGTCCGCCAACAACGCCGGCACCGCCGGCGCCTTCGTGCCGCTCCTCTGCATGGGCATCCCGGCCAATGCCGTGACGGCGCTGCTGCTCGGCGCCTTCATCATCCACGGCGTCACGCCGGGCCCCACCATCCTCGAGCGCCAGCCGCAGGTCTTCTGGGGCGTCGTCGCCAGCATGTACATCGGCAACGTGATGCTCTTGATCCTGAACCTGCCGCTGATCGGCCTGTTCGTGCGCATCCTCGACATCCCACGCGCCTATCTCACGCCGATGATCCTCGCGGTCTGCCTGATCGGGGTCTATTCATCGAGCGGCAATCCGGCCGACGTGGTGATCGCCGTGATCTTCGGCTTCGTGGGCTACGGGCTGCGCCGCCACGGCTTCGATCTCGGCATCGTCATCCTGGCCTACGTGCTGGGGCCGATCTTCGAGCGCTCGGTGCGCCAGGCGCTGGCGATCTCCGACGGCGATCCGACGATCTTCCTGCACAGCACGATCTCGACCGGCTTCGCGATCGTGGCGGCGCTGCTGCTGATCGCGGGGCTTTGGCCGCGGCGATTGGGGCGGCCGACCTCATAAGCACTGACGCTTTGCGTCAGTGCTTATGAGGATGGGGATGTGTCGGATCTACCCAGTAGACTTCCTCGACCTTCTCGGCCGGGGTGATGTCGATGTTGATGGCGACCGCCTCGTTGTCGGAGCGGACCAGCACGCATTCCAGCGGCTCGGTCTCCGAGGCGTTGATCTCCTGGTGCGGCACGTAGGGCGGCACGTAGATGAAGTCGCCGGGACCGGCTTCGGCCACGAACTGGAGCTGGTCGCCCCAGCGCATGCGCGCCTTGCCCTTCACGACGTAGATCACGCTTTCGAGGTGGCCGTGATGGTGCGCGCCGGTCTTGGCGTGCGCGTGGATGGTCACGGTGCCGGCCCACAGCTTCTGGGCGCCGACGCGGGCGAAGTTGATCGCGGCCGCGCGGTTCATGCCCGGGGTCTGGGCGGTGTTGGTGTCCAGCGAGCCTGCGGGGATCACCCGCACGCCGTCATGCTTCCAGTCGGTCATGTCTCCCATCTAGGCCCGCCGGCTCGCCCCTGCAAGATGGAAGGCGCGGCTGAGGAAAGATAGAATGTTCGCATGAACAGGATCGATGAGACCAAGCCCTTCAAGCCGGTGAACATCGCCGTGCTCACGGTTTCCGACACGCGCACGCTGGAGACCGACAAATCGGGCGACACGCTGGTCGAGCGCATCGCCCGCGACGGCCACGTGCTGGCCGATCGTGCCATCGTCACCGACGATGTCGAGAAGATCCGCGCCCAGGTGAAGAAGTGGATCGACGATCCCAAGGTCGAGGCCGTCATCACCACCGGCGGCACCGGCGTCACCGGCCGCGACGTCACGCCCGAGGCGCTGGAAGGCTTGTTCGAGAAGAGGATCGAGGGCTTCGGCGAGACCTTCCGCTGGATCTCCTTCCAGAAGATCGGCACCTCGACCATGCAGAGCAGGGCGACCGCGGGCGTCGCCAACGCGACCTACATCTTCGCGCTGCCGGGCTCGACCGGCGCCTGCAAGGACGGCTGGGACGATATCCTGCGCCAGCAGCTCGACATCCGCTTCCGGCCCTGCAACTTCGCCGAGCTCATGCCGCGCCTCAACGAAGGCAAGATGCCGCGCAGTGGGTGATCTGCTCGCTGCAATTCGTGAGGGCGTGGAGCTTCCCGCGACCGGCACGGCGCACGGTCATGTGCGACTGAAGGACGGGCGGCTCGCCCGCATCGCCTATGCGCACGAGGGCGATCCGACGGCGGCGGCACGGCTCCATGTGCAGGCCGAAGCGTTCCGCTACCTGCAGCCCGCCGCTCGCACGCCGCGCCTGCACGAGGTGATCGAGCCGCGTGCAGGCCTGCCCGGCGGTGCGCTGATCGTCGACTTCATCGAGGGCCGCGCGCCGCGCCTGCCGGATGAGCTCGAGGCGATGGCCGACACGTTGGCGTGCATTCACACGTTGCCGCTGCCGGCCGTGGGCTCGCCGATCCCGCGGCAGGGGAGTCCCTTCCTCGAAA
>SCVT01000116.1 GCA_004296815.1 Reyranella sp.
TCAACGGCGGCGCACATGCCGACAATCCGATCGACATCCAGGAATTCATGATCATGCCGGTGAAGGCGGATCGCTTCGCCGACGCGCCGCGCAGTGCGTGGAAGACCTCCGCACCCATGCGCAGCGCGTCGGCGAAGCGATCCGCCTTCACCGGCATGATCATGAATTCCTGGATGTCGATCGGATTGTCGGCATGTGCGCCGCCGTTGATGATGTTCATCAGGGGCACCGGCAGCACCGAGGCCTGGCTGCCACCGACATAACGGTAGAGCGGCAGGCCGCTTTCCATCGCCGCCGCCTTCGCGACCGCGAGCGAGACGCCCAGGATCGCATTGGCGCCGAGGCGGCCCTTGTTCGGTGTGCCGTCGAGCTCGATCAAGGCACGGTCGACCTTGATCTGCTCCAGCGCGTCGAGGCCCGACAGCAGGTCCATGATCTCGCCGTTCACCGCGGCGACCGCCTTCAGCACGCCCTTGCCGCCGTAGCGCTTCTTGTCGCCGTCGCGCAGCTCGACCGCCTCGTGAGCGCCGGTCGACGCACCGGACGGCACGGCGGCACGGCCCATGGCGCCGCTGTCGAGCTCGACCTCGACCTCGACGGTGGGATTGCCGCGGCTGTCGAGGATCTCGCGGCCGCGTACTTCAGCAATGGCGCTCATGGGAAAAACTCCAGGTTAGGCGCGGTTTGTCTAGCCGCGCGCTTCCCGGGGAGCAAGTGACCGATATGTGGGGCGCTTCTAGCGCCAGGCGCTCTTCAGGGCCTGCTCGGTCTTCCACTTTTCCACCGCGGCGACATCGTCGCAGGAGAAGGTCTGGGCGTTCTTGCGCGGCGTGCCTTCGATCCAGGCGAACATCAGGCACTGCGAGTAGGCGTTCGTGCCCTGCTTGGTCTCGAATTTCACCTCGGTCGTGGTCGCTGCGCCGGTCTTGGCGTCACCGTAGTCGTCGATCGCGGGTGCGATCTCGCCAATGGCGCGACCTGCCGCTTTGCCGTCGGCGTACCATTTCGCGAACGCCGTGAACTGTTCACCGGCGACGCCCTTGCCGTCCGCTGCGACATAGGCCTTGAGATCGCGGATCAGCGCCTGGGCCGCGGCATTCGCCTTGGGCTCGGCAGCCTTGCGCCGCTCTGCGAGGCGCGCCTGCAGGGCCTTCAGCATGTCCGCATTCGAAGGCGGCGGCGGGGCCGCGGCCTGTGCCGTCGGGTCGATGCGCCGGATGGGTGCGCGCGCGGCCTCGGCATTGAGCTGGGCCGCCTCCTGCGGCGTGAGCTTGCCGACCGCCGGCGTGTTGCGTCCCTTCTGCCAGTCGCCGATCGCCTTCATCGAGGCTTCGGACTGCAGGTTGCCGTCGATCGGCCCGTTGTACTTGTCGAGCGTGCGCAGCGATTCCTGGATCTTCTTGCGGTCGGGCTCGGGGCTGTTCAGCACCGTCGTGTAGTCGGGCGCGGGCGCCGGACGAGCGGCAACGGGCGCCGGGGCGCCGCCACCACCACCCCCGCCTCCTCCACCGCCACCGCTCGCGCAAGCGGCCGGGTTCTGGAAGCAGCGTTCGACCTCGCCGGCGCTCTGCGCCCAGACGACGACCGGCGTCAGCAGGGTCAGTCCGGCAAGCAGCGCGACAAGGCGCATGTCAGATGCCGCCGTAGGTATTCATCGCGAGCTGGGCCGGCAGCCCGATCACCATGACGATCGGCTGGCCGCGTCCGGTCTGGCCGCGCGCGATGATGTGGTCGTTGGGTGCGCCGCGCTTGCTGTCGTAGCTGCCGCGGCCGGCGAACTTGCCGCCGAAGCAGGACAGAGAGAACTGGCCGTTCGAGGGATTCTCGTTAGTCATGGTGCCGTCGCAGACCTGCTCGCCGCGCGGGTTTTCGACGGTGAAGGTGACGGAGCGATCACGCCCGATCAGCGCGCCGTAGCGCGTGACGCCGTTCAGCCGGGCGACGTTGCCGCGGTCGTCGCGATAGAAGATCGACACCGGCCCGTAGGCGTCGTCGGGCATCGTGTTCTTCGGCACGACATAGGTCTCGTTGCTGATCACCACCTGGCAGCGGCAGTCGACGCCGTAGTTCTCGCCGAGCGGTCCGAGCTCCGCGAGCCTCCGGTT
>SCVT01000117.1 GCA_004296815.1 Reyranella sp.
GAGGCCGACGGCGACGCGCAGGCTGTCGCCGCGTGGGCTGATGCCGTTGGCGGGATCGAAGCCCACCCATTCGAGCCCCGGCACCCAGGCCTCTGCCCAGGAATGGCTGGTCCGGCCGACATGCAGTTCGGGGTCGTCGTTGCGCAGATAGCCACTGACGTAGCGGGCCGGCACACCGAGGCGACGGCAGCAGGCGATGAAGATATGCGCTTCGTCCTGGGCCACGCCCGCGCCGCGCGTCAGCGCCTCGATGGCCGTGGTGTCCACGGTCGAGGCGCCGGTCTTGTAGGCGATGCGCTTGGAGATGCGGTCCATCAGCTCGTGCAGGACGGCGACGCGCGCCGCCGGCTGGGCGGCGCGCTCGGCGAGGTCCGCGATCACCGGATCGAAGCTCGCATCGTGTCGCGCGAGCCCTGTGTTACGCAGCCAGAACGGCGCGGGCAGAGTCGGCACATCGGCGTAGCGCAGCCACTGGTCGGCACCGCTGTATTCGTAGAGCCCGTGCACGACGATCTCGACGCTGTCGTGCTCGTGGGCGACCGAGAAGGTCGTGACCTGGTTGCCGTGGCCATCGATCCATTCCGATCGCTTGCCCGGCCCGTCGATGCGCCACGACACGATGCGCTGAGCGGCGGCGGGCTTCGGCGTCAGCCGCACGTCGTGGATCGAATGGCGCGACGGCTGGTCGAACTGGAAGTGCGTGGCGTGGTGGACCGAGAAGCGCATGTTCAATCCAGCAGGAACTGGCGGCCGATCTCGTCGCTGAGCGTCGAGATGTCGCCGCGCAGCGTGCCGAGGAATTTCGCGAGTCCGACCTCGAAAACCTGGTCGATGCGCGCATAGCGCAACCGCGCGTGCAGCTCGCCGGCGAGGCGATCGGCCTCTCCGTGCATGCCATAGGCCTCGGCGAGCTCGCGCATGTTGAGGTCGACCTGCCAGAGGCAATGATGCACGGAGCGCGGCACGTCGCGCCGCAGCATCATGAGCTCAGCGATCTTCATCGGCTGGAGCGAGCTGCGGTAGATGCGTCGGTAGGTGCGCACCGCGCCGACGCAGGCCAGCAGTTCGGACCAGGCGAAATAGTCGAGGCCCTCGGCGCTGGGGTTGCCGTCGGGCCGCAGCAGGTGGAACTTCACGTCGAGGATGCGGCCGGTATTGTCGGCGCGCTCCAAGAAGGAGCCGAGCTGCAGGAAGCTGTTGGCCTCGTCGCGCAGCAGTGTCACCTGCGCGGCGCCGAAGATCATGACCGCTTGCTTCTTTACCGATTCGATCAATGCACCGCGGTCGAGCGTCGCGCGGTTGCCGCGCAGCCGGCCGCTCAGCTCGAGCCACAGCGCGTTCAGGCTCTCCCAGACGTCGACCGTGATGTTGTTACGCTCCTCGCGGGCGTTGCGCCGGGCTGCGCCGATCGAGTTGACGATGGAGGAGGGGTTGTTCTCGTCGATCACCAGGAAGTCGATCAGGCTCGCGAGCCGGCCGCCCTGGCGCTGGCTCTGCCGGAACTCGTCCTCCATGCCGAAGATCGCCGCAGCGCCGGCGGCTTCCTCGCCACGCGATTGCAACGCCATGCGCTGCGTCGCCTCGATCAGGCGCGCCGTTGACTTGGCCCGCTGCAGGTAGCGGCCCATCCAGTAGAGGTTCTTGGCGGTACTGCTGAGCATCGCGCGCCGCCTATTCGCCGGCCGGCGTATCGGGCGCCAGCACCCAGGTGTCCTTGGTGCCGCCGCCCTGGCTCGAATTGACGACCAGCGACCCTTCCTTCAGCGCGACGCGCGTCAGCCCGCCCGGCACGATGGTGATCTTGCGGCCCGAGAGCACGAACGGTCGCAGGTCGACATGGCGTGGGGCCACGCCCTGGGCCACGAACGTGGGGCAAGTCGAGAGGGCGAGCGTCGGCTGGGCGATGTAGTTGTCGGGGCGCGCTTTGAGGAGCATGCGGAACTCCTCGATCTCGGCCTTGCTCGAGGTCGGCCCGACCAGCATGCCCTTGCCGCCGGCGCCGTGGATCTCCTTCACCACGATCTCGGACAGATGCTCGAGCACGTACTTGTAGTCGTCCGCGCGATCGCAGCGCCAGGTCGGCACGTTCTGCAGGATCGGCTCCTCGCTGAGATAGAAGCGGATCATCTCGGGCACGTACATATAGGTCGACTTGTCGTCGGCCACGCCGTTGCCCAGTGCATTGACGATATTGACGCGGCCGGCGCGCAGCGCGCCCAGCAGGCCGGCGACGCCGAGGAAGGAGTCCGGCCGCATCGCCAGCGGATCGAGGAAGGCGTCGTCGACGCGGCGGTAGATCACGTCGACCCTCTGCGGCCCGCGCGGCGTGCGCATGAAGACGCGGCTTTCGTCGACGAACAGGTCGGAGCCCTTCACCAGCTCGATGCCCATCTCGTCGGCCAGGAAGGCGTGCTCGAAGTAGGCGCTGTTGTAGTGGCCCGGCGTCAGCAGAACGACGTTGGGCTCGACGTCGTCGCTGAAGGAAACGGACCGCAGCGTGGCCAGCAGCTCCTCGGTGTAGTCGGCGACCGGCAGGACGCTCATCGCCGAGAACAGCTCGGGCGCGAGCCGCATCATGACTTCGCGGTTCTCCAGCACGTACGACACGCCCGACGGCGTGCGCACGTTGTCCTCGAGGACATAGAAGTCCTTTTCGCCGACGCGCACCAGGTCGATGCCGGCGATATGTGCGTGCACGCCGCCCGGCAGCTCGAGGCCCTGCGCCATGGCCACGAACTCGGCGTTCAGGAGGAGCTGTTCCTCGGGAATGACTCCGGCGCGGCAGATCTCGCGTTTTCCGTAGGCGTCGGCCAGAAAGGCGTTGAGTGCCTTCACGCGCTGCGCCAGGCCTTTCTGCATGTACTGCCATTCGTCCCAGGCGATGACACGCGGGATGATGTCGAAGGGGATCGTCGCCTCGTGACCGTCGGTTGCACCGTAGGCGCCGAAGGTGATGCCATGCCGGCGATAGAAGAGGTCGACCTCGTGCCGTGTCGCCGCGATGCGCTCGGGCGAGGTGCGGGCGAGCCAGTCGGCGACGCCGCGATAGGGCATGCGGACCGCTCCGTCCGCGCCCGAATTCATCTCGTCAAATGCCTTGGCCGCCATCCGGCATTTCACCCCCTGTCGAATCACAATATAAGCAATCGACGGGCCAACAAAGTGCCCGGGACGAGCTGCGGAGGAACGCCGTGAAGCAGGTCCTCATCGATCGGTACGGAGACCCCTGGGACGTCGCGCGCTGCGCCGACGTGCCCGACCTCGGCGAACCGGCGTCCGACGAGGTCGTGTTCGACGTTCTGGCCTTCCCGATCAATCCGGCGGACATGTGGTTCTGCAAGGGCAGCTACCGCCTGAAGCCGCCTCTGCCCGCCACGCCGGGAGCCGAATGCGTGGGCCGCGTCGCCGCGGTGGGCTCGGCCGTGAAGCACGTCAAGCCGGGCGATCTCGTCATCAACCTGCAGCGCGAGAACTGGGCGCAGAAGCGCAAGGTGAAGGGAGACGACGCGATCCCGCTGCCGGCCGGGATTGATCTCCGTCAGGCCGCGATGGTCCGCATCAACCCGCCGACCGCGCAGCTCATGCTCTCCGACTTCGTCGACCTCAAGGGCGGCGACTGGGTGATCCAGAACGTCGCCAACTCCGCCGTCGGCCGGTTGTTGATCGTGCTCGCCCATCAACGTGGCCTGCGAACCGTCAACGTCGTGCGGCGACCGGAGCTCGCGGCGGAACTGAAGGGGCTCGGTGCCGATCTCGTGATCGTCGATGGTGACAATCTCGCCCAGCGCGTCGCGACCGAGACGGCCAACGTGCCGATCAAGCTCGGCGTTGAGGCGATCGGCGGTGCCGCGACGGGCCGCATCGTCGAATGCGTCGCGACCGATGGCACGGTCGTGCATTACGGCTCGATGAGCGGCGAGGACCCGAAAGCCGGCCGCAGCAACTTCATCTACCGCGGGGTCAAGCTCACCGGCTTCATGCTGGGCCGCGGGCTCTCCAAGCGCAGCCCTGAGAAGATTCGCGAGATCTATGCCGATCTCGCGGCGCAGGTCATCGCCGGCAAGCTGCACGCGCCGGTGGACACGGTCTATCCGATCGAGAAGATCAAGGAGGCGTTGCGCCATGCCGACCAGGGCGGGCGCAACGGCAAGATCCTGGTGGCGCCGAACGGCGCGGTTTGATCAAGGGAGTGAGAGAATGAGTTCCGAAGTCGCGGCGATCGAGAAGGTGCTGCAGGTCTATTTCGACGGCCTCTACGAGGGCGACACCAAGAAGCTCGGCGAGGCCTTCCATCCCGCCTCGCATCTCTACAGCGCGGCACCTGACGGCAAGGCGGCCGACATGCCGCGGGCCGACTGGTTCAAGATGGTGGAGGGCCGGGAGTCGGCCAAGTCGAAGGGCAGCGCGCGGGCCGACCGCATCGTGTCGATCGACTTCTCCGGGCCGGCCACGGCCTTCGCCAAGGTCGAGTGCCAGATCCCGCCGCGCTACTTCACCGACTATCTGACCTTGCTCAAGGTCGACGGCCGCTGGCAGGTCATCTCCAAGTCGTTCCACACGGTCACGCGCGAGTAGGCAAAGGAAAACCTCCCCGGCGCCGGGCCGGGGAGGTTCCCTACAATTGCTCTATCGGTGAGGGATCAGCTCTTCGCGTCGGCCGCGACCTGAACCTTGATCATCTTGTCGGGCGGCGCCGACACGGCGCCCGAGCCCGGCGCGCCCTTCTTGATCTTGTCGACGAACTCCATGCCGGACGTGACCTTGCCCCAGACGGTGTACTGGCCGTCGAGGAAGTTCGAGTCCTTGAACACGATGAAGAACTGGCTGCGCGCGCTGTTGGGATCGTTCGTGCGGGCCATCGAGACGGAGCCACGGGTGTGCGGCTCCTTGCTGAACTCGGCCTTGAGCAGTTCGCCCATGCCGCCGGTGCCGGTCCCTGTCGGGTCGCCGGTCTGCGCCATGAAGCCGTCGATCACGCGATGGAACACGACGCCGTCGTACTTGCCTTCGCGGGCCAGCTTCTTGATCTGGGCGACGTGCGTGGGGGCGAGGTCGGGGCGCATCTGGATCACGACGCGACCGTCCTTGAGGTCGATGTATAGGGTGTTTTCCTTGTCCATGGCGGAGGCGCCTCCTGCGAACATGAGAATGATGGCGAGGATCGGCGTCAGAACGGACAGACGCATGACGTTTTCCTTCGGCAAAGCCACGGTCTGGCGTGGCCGGGCGGGACCTTATAGGCCGATGATCGAAAGACAAGCGGCAACTTCAGGGCGGGGCCTCGGTGAATCCCATCCGCAGATGTGCATCGTTTATCGTGGTTTTCAGGGGGATGAGCGCTAGAGTGCCCGCGTAACCGGAGGGGGCTGGCGTATTTTGCCGGTTCCGGTTGCGCATACTGGGAAGTCATTACTTTAAGCGGATTGGTCGATGACCGCCTTGAGCGGCGGGGACCGGCGCGGCGATGCCTCGTCCCCCATGAGTTCCGTCCTCGAACGACCCGACGCGTCCGGCAACGGCGAGCGCGCACAGCCGCGTCCGCTCGACCAGATATTCCCGCTGCGTGCCGACGCCGGCCGCGGGCCGCAGATGCAGGAGACGTGGATCGCTTTCTGCTCGGAGATGGACGACGCCGTGCGCGCCGCCATCGACGCCAGCCGTTCGCCACCGGAGATCGCCTATGCCATCGGCGAGACCGTCCACAATTACTTCCGTACGCGCGGCCTCACGCTGACCAGCTTCGAGCTGCGTCGCCTCGTGATTGAATTGCTCGCTGGACGCGGGCAACAGACGGTCGAACCGCCGCAGGAACCACAGGCGCCATCATCTCTCGTGACATTCGAGCGCGAACCGGCCACCGACAGTCGATGGACCGGCGATGAGGCGGCTCCCGCGGCGGCGATTCTGCCGGACGCTGTCTTCCGCAGTCCATCGTCGGTGCTCGTGACGGTTTCTCCGCGGCCGCTCGACGAGATCGTCGCTTCGGCCAGGACTCGTCTCGGCCTTACCCCCGGAACGCAGCCCACGCGTCAGGCAGCCCTTTCGGCGATCGCCAAGGTCCTCCCGAACGAAGGGATGACGGCCGAGGAAAGGGAGCGCCTTTCGTTGCAGGCCCTGAGCGAGCTTTGTGGCCTGGGATTGATCGATCGCCTGTGGGCCGACCGCACGGTGAGTGCGGTGTTCGTCAATGGGCCGGAGTCGGTCTGGGTCGAGCGCGACGGCGTGGTCGGGTCGGCCGCCGAGACGTTCCGTAACCAGGCGCATCTCCTCGAGCTGGTCGGACGGCTGGCACGCCGGACGTCGGGAACCGTCGCGTCGTTCCGGCTGCGCGATGGCAGCGAAGGCACGGTGGTGTTCCCTCCGGCCGCGCCGGACGGCCCGGTGCTGGCATTGCGGCGTGGCGAGCCGGGCCTGGCGACGATCGACCGGTTGGTCGCAGCAGGTGTCGTCAACCGATCCATTGCCGATCTGCTGCGCATGGCGACGCGGGCCAGGCTCGACATCGCGGTGGTCGGCCCGGAAGGGGCCGGCAAGACCTCGATGCTCGCCGCCCTGTTGCGCGATGCCGCCCCGTCGCGGCGCGTCCTGAGCCTCGCGCGCCACCGCGAGTTTCGTTGGTCCCTGTCCGGCAAGGTCGAGCTCGTGGCGTCGGAGGTACAGGGTGCGTCGTTCGGTGCGCTCGCGACGGCCGCCCTGCAGTTCCGGCCTGATCTGGTGGTCGTCGACTCGGTGCAGGCAGATGACCGGCCCGCCCTCGAAAAGCTGCTCAGACGGCCGGGCCGCGGCACCGTGGTGGCGCTGTTCCCGGGCTTTCCGGAGCCACCTGTCGACCTGACGGTGCGCCTCGGCCGTGCCGGCGACGGCCTGTTCCGTGCGGTCTCCGTCGAGGATGCGGCCGGTGCCCAGCTCTTTGCCTGGCGCGACGGCGGGTTTCATCGCGGTACCGCCGTGCCCGCCTTCGCGGAGACGCTGCAGCGCGCAGGCTATGGCGACGCGCTGCGGACCGTTCTCGGCTGACACGGCTGCGACCGGCCGCCACATACCGGCAGGGGTCGAAAACCCGTTACCACCCACGGCTATATCTGGTACTAACCCGTTTGAAATGCGGGGGATTTTGCGGATCGGAAATTCCGCGGGGTCGATACCGCCGAGGGGACGGATGCATGGTCGGTAAGCGCGTGTTGGGCATTCTGGGGCTGCTGGTCGCGATCGCCGGTTTCGGCTTCGCGGGCACCGCCCAGGCGCAGAAAGTCATCGGCGTGCCGCATGACTGGCAGCTTAACTTCCCGCCGCCCTATACGCCGGTCATGGAGCGGGTCGAATCGCTGCACGACATCCTGCTGGTGATCATCACCCTGATCTCGGTCTTCGTGCTGGTCCTGCTGGTCTATGCGATGTGGCGTTTCCACGCTTCGCGCAACCCGGTCGCGACCACGACGACGCATCACACCGGACTCGAGATCGCCTGGACGGTCATCCCCATCCTCATTCTCGTCCTGATCGCGGTTCCGTCGTTCCGCCTGCTCTACTACAGCGACAAGGCGACCGACGCGGCCCTCACCATCAAGGTGACCGGCCACCAGTGGTACTGGTCGTACGCCTATCCGGACCAGGGCGACTTCAAGGTCGAGAGCCGTATCCTGAGCGAGGCCGAGCGGGCCAAGCTCAAGCCCAACCAGCCGCGCCTGATGGCCGTGGACGAGGAGATGGTGATCCCGGCGAACACTGTTGTCCGCATCATCGGCACAGCCGAGGGCGGCAGCATGCACGGCTGGACCGTCCCCGGCTTCGGCATCAAGAAGACCGTGATCCCCGGCCGCCTCAACGAAGGCTGGATCAGCGTCAAGGAAGAAGGCATCTACTTCGGCCAGTGCTCGCAGATCTGCGGCATGAACCACACCTACATGCCCATCGCGGTACGCGTGGTTTCGAAGGCCGACTTCGACAAATGGGTTGCCGACAAGAAGAAGGCCGCCGGGCTCGTGCCCGCGACCGACGTCGCTTCCGCCACTCCCGCCACCCGCTAAGCGCTTCTCCGCAGGAGACTACAATGGCCACCGCGCACGGCGCCGCCCACGACCACAGCCACCACGACGACCACCACACGCCGACTGGCATCAAGCGTTGGCTGTACAGCACCAACCACAAGGACATCGGCACGATGTACCTTGTGTTCTCGATCTTCGCGGCACTGATCGGTGCGAGCTTCTCGGTGTACATGCGCCTCGAGCTGATGCAGCCGGGCGTGCAGTACTTCAACGGCGCCGACGGCACGCCCGACGGCCACTTCTGGAACACGATCGTGACGGCGCACGGCCTGATCATGGTGTTCTTCGTGGTCATGCCTGCGCTGATCGGCGGCTTCGGCAACTGGTTCGTGCCGCTGATGATCGGGGCGCCCGACATGGCGTTCCCGCGCATGAATAACATCAGCTTCTGGCTGCTGCCGCCCGCCTTCCTCCTGCTCCTGATGTCGGCGCTGATCGGCGGCGGCGTGGGCACCGGCTGGACGATCTATCCGCCGCTCACGATCAACCAGGGCGCCGGCATGGATCTCGCGATCTTCTCGCTGCACATCGCGGGCGCCTCGTCGATCCTGGGTGCGATCAACTTCATCACGACCATCCTGAACATGCGTGCACCGGGCATGACGCTCCACCGCATGCCGCTGTTCGCGTGGTCGATCCTGGTCACGGCCTTCCTGCTGCTGCTGGCGCTGCCGGTCCTCGCCGGCGCCATCACGATGCTGCTGACCGACCGCAACTTCGGCACCTCGTTCTTCAAGGCCGAGGGCGGCGGCGATCCGACCCTGTTCCTGCACCTCTTCTGGTTCTTCGGCCATCCCGAGGTGTACATCATGATCCTGCCGGCCTTCGGCATCGTCAGCCACATCATCTCGACCTTCGCCAAGAAGCCGATCTTCGGCTACCTCGGCATGGCTTACGCGATGGTGGCGATCGGCGTCGTCGGCTTCGTCGTGTGGGCCCACCACATGTACACGGTCGGCATGGACGTCGACACGCGCGCCTACTTCGTGGCCGCGACGATGGTGATCGCCGTCCCGACGGGCGTGAAGATCTTCTCCTGGGTCGCCACGATGTGGGGCGGTTCGATCAAGCTCGAAGTGCCGATGCTTTGGGCGATCGGCTTCATCTTCTTGTTCACGGTCGGCGGCGTCACCGGCGTCGTGCTCGCCAATGCCGGCGTCGACTACTCGCTGCACAACACCTACTACGTGATCGCGCACTTCCATTACGTGCTGTCGCTCGGTGCAGTGTTCGGCATGTTCGCCGGCTTCTACTACTGGTTCGGCAAGATGACCGGCCGCCAGTATCCGGAGTGGGCCGCGCAGGTGCACTTCTGGACGACGTTCATTGGCGTCAACCTGACGTTCTTCCCGATGCACTTCTCCGGCCTCGCCGGCATGCCGCGCCACTACGTCGACTATCCCGACGCGATGTCGCACTGGAACTACATCTCGTCGCTGGGCGCGTTCCTGTCGTTCGGCTCGACCATCTTCTGGCTGGTCTTCGTGGTGTTCGCCGGAATGATGTACGGCCGCAAGGTTGGCGCGAACTACTGGGGCGAGGGCGCGACGACGCTGGAATGGACGGTCGACTCGCCGCCGCCGTTCCACACCTTCGAGGAATTGCCGCACGTTTCGTCGACGGCACACCCCTAGGAACGGAGCGGAGGCGCCCCCATCTCTGAACCGGTGGGCGGCGCCTTCGCCTTGAAAGGCACATGAGCGACACCGCGCATACCCTCCCGAACAGCATCGGCACCGCCGAGACGTCGGCGCGCGTGCGCGACTACATCGACCTGCTGAAGCCCAGGGTGATGTCGCTGGTGGTCTTCACCGGCTGGGTCGGCCTGATGATCGCGCCGGGCCATGTCCATCCGTTCACCGCGGCGCTCGCGGTGATCGCGATTGCGCTGGGTTCGGGGGCCGCCGGCGCCATCAACATGTGGTACGAGCGCGACCTCGATGCCCTGATGGATCGCACGCGCCACCGGCCGCTGCCGTCGGGCCGCGTCGCGCCGGACGATGCGCTGGGCCTCGGCGTGCTGCTGTCGCTCTTCTCTGTCCTGCTGATGGCCGTGGCGACCAACTTCGCCGCCGCCGCGCTGCTCGCCGCGGCGATCCTGTTCTATGTCTTCGTTTATACGATCTGGCTGAAGCGCCGCACGCCGCAGAACATCGTGATCGGCGGTGCCGCCGGCGCTTTTCCGCCGATGATCGGCTGGGCCGCCGCCACCGGTGACGTGTCGGCCGTCGGCCTTTCACTCTTCCTCCTGGTGTTTCTGTGGACGCCGCCGCATTTCTGGGCGCTGGCCCTCTACCGGAGCGACGACTACCGCCGCGCCGGCGTGCCGATGCTGCCGGTGGTCGCCGGTCCGCGCGAGACCAAGCGGCAGATGCTGATCTACACGCTGTTGCTCGTGCCGGTGGCGCTGGTGCCGACGCTCTTCGGTGCGGTGGGCTGGCTCTACGGCGTCGTCGCGATCAGCCTCAGCCTTGCCTTCGTCGGACATGCGATTGCCGTGTGGCGGACCGCCGACGACGACACCGCACACGGCACGGCGCGGCGCATGTTCCGCTTCTCGCTCCTCTACCTCGCTGCGGTGTTCGCGGCACTGCCGGTCGATCTGCTCGTCGGCCGGATCGTCGGATGAGCGCCGCCGTGGTTCAGGACCGCCGCCCGGGCGACACCGACGTTCACCGACGCCAGCGCGGCAAGAACCTGTTCGTCGCCGGTTTCCTCGTCGTCATGGTCGTAGCGTTCTTCGCCTTGACCATCGTACGCATGGGAGGCCACGGGTGAGCGCGGCGCCGAAGTCGATTGCCGAGAAGAACGCGCGCCTCGGCCGCCGTCTCGTGCTGCTGACCGCGGGCATGGGCGGTCTCGCCTATGCGTCGGCGCCGCTCTACGACCTCTTCTGCCGGACGACCGGCTTCGGCGGACGCCCGCTGGTGGCGCAGTCCGGTGACCGGCCAATCCTCGATCGCACCGTGGCCGTGCGGTTCGACTCCAATGTCGATTCGGCGTTGCCGTGGCGTTTCGAGCCGTTGCAGCGCGAGGTGAGGGTGCGCCTGGGTGAGGAGCATCTCGCGCATTACCGCGTCACCAACGTCTCGCAGCGCCCAGTCGTCGGCACCTCGACCTACAACGTCACGCCCGAGCATGCCGGGCCGTGGTTCAACAAGCTCCAGTGCTTCTGCTTCACCGAGCAGCTGCTGCTGCCCGGGCAGTCGGTCGACATGCCCGTGGTCTTCTTCGTCGATCCCGAGTTGGACAAGGATCGACGCTACGACAACATCCGGACCGTCACGCTCTCGTACACTTTCTTCGAGGCGAAGACGGAACGGGCCAGGACCTTGCTCGGCGGCGTGCCTGCCGACGGACTTCGAAAGGGTGGATGAACATGGCCGACGGCACTCCCAAGCATCCGTATCACCTCGTAGATCCCAGCCCGTGGCCGGCGCTGGGCTCGCTCGGCGCGCTGCTGCTGGCGCTCGGCGCCGGGGTCGGCATGCATCCGGACATGCTCGGGCCGCAGATGAAGGCGGTGGTCGACGCCGTGCACTGGTGGGTGATCGCCCCCGGCCTGCTGCTGATCTTCGCGGTCATGTACTGGTGGTGGAGCGACGTCATCGTCGAGTCGCGCAAGTACCATACGCCGGTGGTTCAGCTCGGCCTGCGCTACGGCATGATCCTGTTCATCGCCTCGGAAGTGCTGTTCTTTGCCGCCTTCTTCTGGGCGTTCTTCGACTCGGCGCTCTATCCCAACTCGCCCGAGATGCCGGTCCGCGCCGAGGCGACCGGTGGCGTGTGGCCGCCCAAGGGCACCAGCATCATCGCGCCGTTCGACTTGCCGCTGATGAACACACTGATCCTGCTGCTCTCGGGCACCACGGTGACCTGGGCGCATCATGCGATCATCGAGGGCAACAAGCGCGACGCCGTGCGTGGCCTGCTGTGCACCGTGGTTCTGGGCGCGATCTTCACCGGTGTGCAGGCCTACGAGTACCTGCATGCGCCGTTCAGCTTCCGTGAGAACATCTACTCGTCGACCTTCTTCATGGCGACGGGCTTCCATGGCTTCCACGTCCTGGTCGGCACGACCTTCCTTCTCGTCTGCCTGTTCCGGGCGATGGATGGCCAGTTCCTGCCCAAGCAGCATTTCGGCTTCGAGGCCGCGGCCTGGTATTGGCACTTCGTCGACGTGGTGTGGCTGTTCCTGTTCTTCTGCATTTACTGGTGGGGTGCCGGAAAGGCGCCGATCGCCCTGCACTGAGCGGGAAAGCCGACTATCTTGGAACCGCCGGGCGCTCCCCGGCGGTTCGTTTTTGGAAGGGACAAATGATCCGTCTGAGGCCCGCGCTCTGGCCCACGCTCTTCTCGCTGCCCGTGCTGCTGGTTTCGTTGGGGCTGGGCGTCTGGCAGATGGAGCGCCGCGCCTGGAAGCAGGACATCCTCGATCGCATCGCCGTCAACCAGGCGGCGGCGCCGATGACCCTCGACGAACTGCTGCGCGGCGAACCGCTGCGTCACGAGTACGGTCGCGTGAAGGTCGCGGGCACCTTCGAGCACGGCAAGGAGTTCTACCTGGCTGCGCGCAGCCTCAAGAACAAGGTCGGCGTGCAAGTGGTGACGCCGCTCAAGACCGATGATGGCCGCGTCGTCCTCTTCGACCGCGGCTGGATCCCGTCGGAGGCCAAGGATCCCGCGCGCCGTGCCGCCGGGCAGCCGGCCGGCCGGGTCGAGCTGACCGGCATCGTTCGGCGCAGCCAGACCGAGCGCCGCCAGTTCGCGCCGGAGAACGCGCCCGACAAGAACGTATGGTTCCGGGTCGACGTGCCGCTGATGCGCAAGATGGCCGGCGCGCCGGCCGAGGCGCGGCTCGACAGGTTCTTCCTCGATGCCGACGCGACGCCCAACACCGGCGGCCTGCCGGTCGGCGGCCAGACGCGGCTCGACATCCCCAACGATCACCTGCAGTACGCCATCACCTGGTTCCTGATCGCGCTGGCGCTGGTCGGCGTCTATCTCGCCTATCATTGGGAGACCGGCCGGCTCGAGATCGGTGGTCGCCGCAAGGGCGGCGCATGATCGCCAACGACCCTTATTCCGAGCTTGAGCGCCGCTTCGGGCGGTTGAGCGCGGTCCATCGCGCCCAGGCCATCCTGAACTGGGACCGCTCGACCATGATGCCGGACGGCGCGAGCGACGACCGCGCCGACCAGCTCGCGACGCTGGGCGTCATCGCCCACGAGATCATCGTCGCGCCCGAGATGCCGGATCTGCTGGCGCGGGCGGAGGAGGGCGCGAGCGCGCTCGACCCCTGGCAGGCCGCCAACCTGCGCGAGATGCGCCGGTCCTGGGTGCACGAGAGCGCGTTGCCGGCCGACCTCGTCGAGGCGCGAACGCGTGCCTGTTCCGCCTGCGAGATGGTGTGGCGCGAGGCTAAGAAGAATGCCGACTTCAAGTCGCTGCTGCCGACGCTTTCGGAAGTGCTGACGATCATGCGCCGTGTCGGCGAGGCGAAGGCCGCGGCCCTCGGCACCTCGCTCTACGACGCGCTGCTCGACGAGTTCGAGCCGGGCGGGCGGTCCGCCCGCATCGACGTACTGTTCGCCGAACTGCGGGCATTCTTACCCGATTTGCTGGGCCGGGTGCTCGAGCAGCAGAAGCACCAGCCGCCGATCCTGCCGCTCGAGGGGCCGTTCCCGGTCGAGGCGCAGCGCCGCTTGGGCGAAGAGCTGATCCGCCGAATCGGCTTCGACTTCCACCACGGCCGTCTCGACGTCTCCGCGCATCCCTTCACCGGCGGGACCGCCGACGACGTGCGGATCACGACGCGCTACGACGAGCAGGATTTCGCTCGCGCCCTGATGGGCGTGCTGCACGAGACCGGCCACGGCCTCTACGAGGCCGGACTGCCGCGCCAGTGGCGGCGCCAGCCGGTCGGCAGCGCGCGCGGCATGACCCTGCACGAGAGCCAGTCGCTCCTCATGGAGATGCAGGCCTGCCGCAGCGACGCCTTCATCCGCTTCGCCGCCCCGCGCATGCGCGCGGCCTTCGGCAAGGACGGGCCGGCCTGGACCGAGGCCAACATCCACCGGATCTACACCAGGGTCGCGCCGGGCTTCATCCGCGTCGACGCCGACGAGGTCACCTATCCGCTGCACATCATGCTGCGCTACCGGCTGGAGCGCGCGATGCTGGCGGGCGACCTGGCGCTCGCCGACCTGCCCGGCGCCTGGAACGACGGCATGCGCGAGCTGCTCGGCATCGTGCCCCCCGACGATACGTTGGGCTGCCTGCAGGACATTCACTGGCCGGATGGCGGCTGGGGCTACTTCCCGACCTACACGCTGGGGGCCATCGCCGCTGCCCAGCTGTTCGCGGCTGCCCAGCGGGCCGTGCCGGGTTTGATGGAGGCCATTGGACAGGGCGATTTTGCGCCGTTGCTGGCCTGGCTGCGCGCCAACGTGCACGGCAAGGGCTCGATCGCCACGACCGACGAGATCCTGGCCGGGGCGACCGGGGCGGGGCTCGGAACGGCCGCCTTCAAAGCCCATCTGGAAAGCCGCTACCTCAAGGCGTAAGAGGGAACCATGCTCGACCTGCGCCCGAACTGCGAATGCTGCGACAAGGACCTGCCCAACGGCGCGTCCGATGCCCTGATCTGCACCTTCGAGTGCACGTTCTGTGCGGATTGCGCGCGAACTCGGCTGGGCGGTCATTGCCCGAATTGCGGCGGCGATCTGGTCAAACGGCCGACCCGCCCCGAGAAGATGCTGGCCAAGTATCCGGCCTCCACCAAACGGGTCCGCAAGGACCACGAGGCCTGCCGCCAGGTCGCCTAGCCGACTAGACGGAGTTTCAGTTGCAGTACATCAGCACGCGCCACGGCTCGCAGGGGCAACCCTCGCCGCTCGGCTTCGAGGACATCATGCTCGCGGGCCTCGCCCGCGACGGCGGCCTCTACCTGCCGGCCGAGTGGCCGCAGTTTTCCAAGACCGAGATCGCCTCCATGAAGGGCCTCGGCTACACCGAGCTCGCCTTCCGCATCATGCGCCCCTTCGTCGGCGACACGTTCGACGAGGCAACCTTCCGCCGCCTGATCGCCGAGGCCTATGCCTCGTTCGAGACGCCGGAGGTGGCGCCGGTGAAGCCGCTCGGCGCCTCGGGCCTCCATCTCATGGAGCTGTTCCATGGGCCGACGCTCGCCTTCAAGGACGTGGCGCTGCAGCTTTTGGGTCGCATGCTCGACCAGACGCTGACGGTGCGCGGTCAGCACGCGACCATCGTCGGCGCAACGTCGGGCGACACCGGCTCGGCTGCCATCGAGGCGGTGCGCGACCGCAAGACCATCGACATCTTCATGCTGTTCCCCAAGGGCCGCGTGAGCGAGGTCCAGCGCCGGCAGATGACGACGGTGCTGGCGCCCAACGTGCACAACATCGCTGTCCAGGGCACGTTCGACGACTGCCAGGATCTCGCCAAGGCCTGCTTCAACGATCTCGCCTTCCGCGACCGCCATGCGCTGACGGCGGTGAACTCGATCAACTTCGCCCGCGTGATGGCGCAGATCGTCTACTACTTCTGGGCTGCCCTGAAGCTCGGCGCGCCGGAGCGGCCGGTCGCGTTCACCGTGCCCAGCGGCAATTTCGGCAACGTCTATGCGGGCTATGCTGCGAAGCGGATGGGCCTGCCGATCTCGCACTTCGTGATCGGCACCAACAGCAACGACATCCTGGCGCGCTTCTTCGAGAGCGGTACGATGACCACCACCGAGGTCGTGCCGACCTACAGCCCGAGCATGGACATCCAGATCTCGAGCAACTTCGAGCGGCTGCTGTTCGACCTCTACGACCGCAACGGCGCCACCTTGGCCGATGCGATGACCGCGTTCCGCAGCACCGGCACCCTCAAGGTCGGCGCCAACGCGCTGGCGGGCGTCCGCGAGCTGTTCGATGCCGGCCGCGTCGACGAGCCCGGTACGCTGGCGGCCATCGCCGACTGCCGCAAGCGCTTCGGCGAGACGATCGAGCCGCACACTGCGGTGGGCTATGCCGTGGCCCAGCAGCACCGCCGCGATCCGTCTGTCCCGATGGTCATGCTGGCGACCGCGCATCCCGCCAAGTTCCCCGACGCCGTCGAGAAGGCCGTCGGCGTGCGGCCGAAGCTGCCGGCGCGCCTCGGCGACCTGATGGACCGCGCCGAGCGCGTCGATGGCCTGCGCAACGACATCGAGGCACTGAAGGAGATGATCGACGATCGCCGCGCCATGGCCGCCGCGCCGGCCCGCCCGAAGGTGCGCACATGAGCGGCGTCAAGGTCACGACGCTCGGCAACGGGCTCAGGGTCGCCGTCGACGAGATGCCCGAGGTCGAGTCGGCCTCGCTCGGCATCTGGGTGGCCTGCGGCACGCGCCACGAGACCGCCGAGCTGAACGGCATGGCCCACATGCTGGAGCACATGGCGTTCAAGGGAACGCGCACGCGCTCGGCCCGCGCCATTGCCGAGGAGATCGAGAACGTCGGTGGCAGCCTCAACGCCTATACCGGCCGCGAGATCACCGCCTACCATGCTTCGGTGCTGAAGGAAGACGTCGGCCTCGGCGTCGAGATGATCTCGGATATCCTGCGCAACTCGGTGTTCGATCCCGACGAGCTGCAGCGCGAGCGCGGCGTCATCCTGCAGGAGATCGGCCAGGCGCTCGACACGCCGGACGACATCATCTTCGACCAGTTCCAGGAGACCGCGCTGCCGGGGCAGCCGCTCGGCCGGCCGGTACTGGGCACCGCGCAGACGGTCGAGACGATCGGCCGTGACGACCTGTTCGCCTACCTGGCACGTCACTACACCGCCTCCAACATGGTCCTGTCGGCAGCGGGCCGCGTCGAGCACGACCAGATCGTGGACCTCGCCGAGAAGCATTTCGGGTCGGTGCCGCGCACGCCGGCCAACGCCGAGGCGCCGACGCCCCTGATGTATGTCGGCGGCGACGGCCGCGAGCAGCGCGTGCTGGAGCAGGCCCATCTCGTGCTGGGCTGCGAGGGAATCGGCTACCGCGACCCGGATTATTTCGCGCTGGCGATCTACTCGACCCTGTTCGGTGGCGGCATGTCCTCGCGCCTGTTCCAGAGAATCCGCGAGGAGCGGGGCCTGGTCTACGGCATCCACTGCTTCAACACGGCCTATGCCGACGGCGGCCTGTTCGGCATCTATGCCGGCACGGGCGAGGACGATCTCGCCGAGCTGGTGCCGGCGGTGTGCGAGGAGTTCGTGGGCGTGGTCGACACGCTGAACGAGCAGGAGCTCATCCGTGCGCGCAACCAGATCAAAGCCGGCACGCTGATGGCGCTGGAGTCGAGCGGCGCGCGCTGCGAGCAGGCCGCGCGCCATCTCATCGTCCACGGCCGCCCGATCCCCTATGCCGAGATCGTGGCCCGCATCGAGGCGGTCGACCAGAACGCCGTCCGCCGCGTCGCGCGGCGCCTGCTGCAGGGCAAGCTCACGCTCGCGGCCCTCGGTCCGATCGGCGGGCTGGAATCCCTCGATCGGATCGCTGCCCGTCTCGCGGCGTAGTTAGGCCGCCTTCGCGACCTCGACCGGCGCGCTGCGGATCAGGTGGTCGAAGGCCGAGAGCGCGGCCTTGGCCCCGTCACCCATGGCGATGACGATCTGCTTGTAGGGCACGGTCGTCGCGTCGCCCGCGGCGAAGATGCCGGGGGCCGAGGTGGCGCCACGGGCATCGACCTCGATCTCGCCGCGGGGGCTGAGCGCAATCGCACCCTTCAGCCACTCGGTGTTGGGCACCAGGCCGATCTGCACGAAGATGCCCTCGAGCTCGATCGTGTGCTGCTCGCCTGACGCGCGGTCCTTGTAGGCGAGGCCCGTCACCTTGGCGCCATCGCCGTGCACCTCGGTGGTCTGCGCCGAGACGATCACGGAGGCGTTGGGCAGCGAGGCGAGCTTCGCCTGCAGCACCGCGTCGGCGCGGAGCTGGCTGTCGAACTCGATCAGCGTGACGTGGCTCACCAGGCCCGCGAGGTCGATCGCCGCCTCGACGCCGGAGTTGCCGCCGCCGATCACCGCCACCCTCTTGCCCTTGAACAGCGGGCCATCGCAGTGCGGGCAGTAGGCCACGCCCTTGTTGCGGTATTCGGCTTCGCCGGGGACGTTCATCTGCCGCCACCGAGCGCCGGGCGACAGCACGACCGTCTTCGCCTTGAGCGTGGCGCCGTTCTGGAGCTGCAGCTCCGCCAGCCCGCCCGGCTGCGTCGCCGGCACGAGCTTGGTGGCGACCTGCAGGTCCATCACGTCGACCTCGTAGTCCTTCACGTGGGCGGCGAGCGCCGCGGCCATCTTGGGGCCCTCGGTGTGCGAGACCGAGATGAAGTTCTCGATGCCCATCGTGTCGAGCACCTGGCCGCCGAACCGCTCCGAGGCGATGCCTGTGCGGATGCCCTTGCGGGCGGCATAGATCGCTGCCGCCGCGCCGGCCGGCCCGCCACCCACCACCAGCACGTCGAACGTGCCCTTGGCCGCGATCTCCCCACGGACCCTGGCGGCGGCGCGCTCGGAGGCGCCGGTGTCGAGCTTGGCCAGGATCTGCTCCAGGCTCATGCGGCCCTGGCCGAACGGCAGGCTGTTCAGGAACACCGACGGCACTGCCATGACACCGCGCTTCTCGACCTCGTCCTGGAACAGGGCGCCGTCGATCGCGGTGTGGCGGATGCGCGGGTTCAGCACGCTCATCAGGTTGAGCGCCTGCACCACGTCGGGGCAGTTCTGGCACGAGAGCGAGAAGTAGGTTTCGAACGTGTAGTCGCCGTCGAGGCCCTTCACGCGCTCGATCGTCTCCTGCGCTTCCTTGCTCGGGTGGCCGCCGACCTGCAGCAGCGCCAGCACCAGCGAGGTGAATTCGTGGCCCATCGGGATGCCGGCGAAGCGCACCGAGACGTCGGTGCCTGCGCGGACGATGGCGAAGGACGGCTTGCGCGCATCCTCGTCAGCCTCCGCGAAGGTGACCTTGTCGGAGAGCGAGGCGATCTCCTCGAGCAGGTCCTTCAGCTCCTGAGACTTCGCGCCGCCGTCGAGCGACGCGACCAGCTCTACGGGCTGCGTCAGGCGTTCGAGGTATCCCTGCAACTGCGTCTTCAGGCCAGCGTCCAACATGACTGTCTCCGTTCCCTCCCTCGCCGCGGCGAGGGAGGGGTGGTGAGGGGTATCCTTAGATCTTGCCGACCAGGTCGAGGCTGGGGGCGAGGGTCTTCTCGCCTTCCTGCCAGGCGGCCGGGCAGACCTCGCCCGGATGGGCATGGACGTACTGGGCCGCCTTGACCTTGCGCAGCAGCTCCTTGGCGTCGCGGCCGATGCCGCCGGCCGTGATCTCGACGATCTGGATCTTGCCTTCGGGGTCGACCAGGAAGGTGCCGCGATCGGCGAGGCCCGCTTCCTCGATCATGACCTCGAAGTTGCGCGTGATGCGGCCGGTCGGATCGCCGACCATCACGTAGTCGATCTTCTTGATCGCGGGCGAGGTGTCGGCCCACGCCTTGTGGCTGAAGTGGGTGTCGGTCGAGACGCTGTAGATCTCGACGCCCAGCTTCTTGAACTCGGCATAGCTGTCGGCCAGGTCCTCGAGCTCGGTCGGGCACACGAAGGTGAAGTCGGCCGGGTAGAAGAACACCACCGACCACTTGCCCTTGCCCTTCAGGTTGGCGTCGCTGACGTCGAAGAACTTGCCCTTCTGGTAGGCGGTCGCCTTGAACGGCTTGATCTCGGTGTTGATGAGGGACATTGGCTTGAAACTCCTTGAGTAATTGGTCGCACTGCTACTTAGGTGCGTTCTAATATTAATAGAAACGGAAAATAGCGAATTGAATAATCGGAAAAAGCGATTATATCGCCTCCATGAGACCGACCCCGACCCTGCGCCAGCTCCGCTACCTCGTGGCGACCGTCGACCGCTGCCACTTCGGCCAGGCGGCCGCTGCCTGCAACGTGAGCCAGTCGACCTTGAGCGCCGGCATTCAGGAGCTGGAAGAGCTTCTCGGCGCTCCCATGCTGGAGCGCACCAAGCGCACGGTCGTGCCGACGGCGCTCGGCCGCGAACTGGCCGACCGGGCGCGCCTGCTGCTGCAGGGGGCCGAGGAGTTGATGGAGGTGGCGCAGGCGGCGCGCGACCCGATGTCGGGCTCGGTGCATCTCGGCGTCATACCGACCATCGGGCCGTTCCTGCTGCCGCGCGCCCTGCCGCGTCTGCGCGAGGCCTGGCCCAAGCTGCAGCTCTACCTGCGGGAGGACCAGACTGCGCGGCTCCTCGAGCGGCTCGATTCCGGTGAGCTCGACGCCGCGCTGCTGGCCTTGCCCTACCCGATGGGCGACCTCGAAGTGATGGACCTGGGCGAGGATCTTTTCTCCGTGGTCTATCCCACGGGCCGCGAGGCACCCAAGGACATGGCGTCGGAGAACTTGCTGTTGCTGGAGGACGGCCACTGCCTGCGCGACCAGGCGCTGGCGGCTTGCGAGCTTGAAAGCGCGCGGCGCAACACCGCCTACAACGGCACCAGCCTGCACACGCTGGCGCAGATGGTGGCCAATGGTCTCGGTGTCACTCTGATGCCGCAGATGGCGCTCGACGCCGGCATCGTGCGCGGCCTCGACGTCGCGGTGCGTCCACTGACGGGCGCCAGTCCGCACCGCCGCATCGGCCTCGTTTGGCGACGCGCCTCGGCGCGGAAGGAAACCTTCCGCCGCCTGGGAGAGATGTTGAAGAAAGAGCTGGCGGGATGAGCCGCCGCTAGGCGGCGCGCGCCAGCTCGGTCTGCGTGGCGCGCGGCGGCACGCCGATCGCGGCGCGCTCGATCACCGTCTTCACCTCGGTGCTGTGGCGCACCAGGTTGTAGCGCAGCGCCGTGTAGAGATTCACCGGGAACGGCATGTAGGCGTTGAAGTCGATGATCAGCACGACGCGCGTCTCGTCGGTCTGGTTCTTCACCCAGTGCTCGCGCGTGTCGTCGAACACCAGCGGCTCGCCTTCCTTCCAGAAGAAGTGGTGGCCGCCGATCTCGATCCAGCACTTCTCCGGCTCGCTCGGCACGATCAGCGGGTAGTGGAAGCGGATGACGCCGGCGGCCGAGCCACGGTGCGGCTCGATCTCGGCATAGCCATGCAGGATGGAGAACAGCGCGGTGTGGACGCCGGGGATCCTGGCGATCGCGGCCATCGTGTCCGGCACGGCCGCGGCGTTCTCCTTCACCTCGTGGCCCCACAGCTTCAGCAGGAAGGTGCGCCAGGCGCGGCCCGGCACGTAGAGATCGCGTGGATGGACCTCGTGCAGGGCAGGGATCTCTTCGTGGTGGCTCAGCAGGTACTGCAGGTCGGCCTTGATCTTGTCGTGGCTCTTCTTGAGTTCTGACAGGACAGGAAACGACTTCAGCGCGTCCTCGCCGCCCAGCGGCAGCTTCGGCATGCGCCGCAGGATCATGTCGGAGAGCTTCAGGTTCAGGTTCTCGAGCGGCTCCTGCGGCACCCAGATGTGCTTCGTCAGGTAGAAACGGCCCTTCTGGCCAACGCTCGATTTGTCATCCGTTTGCATTGCAGCCCCTGCCTCGGCGGACATTGTACTCGGGATTGATACGCCCTTAGGCCACGTCGCGGCGGCTAAATTTTGACCACCGGGCGCGGCGGACAGTCTCAAATTCCTACGTCAAACCTCGGAAAACATGCAAGAATTCCTTGGAAACGATACTATAGCGCAAGATGTTCCGTTTTGCCGATGTCCCGTTGTCGCTGTCGGGGATGACCCGGATCGCCGGCCGGCGCGTGTTTTTGCGTGCCCCGACGATGGACGACTGGCCGGAATGGGCCGAATTGCGGGCCCGCAGCAGGACCTTCCTGACCCCCTGGGAGCCGACCTGGCCGGAGGATTCGCTGGGCCGGGACCATTTCCGCCGCCGGCTCCGCCAGCAGGCCAAGGAATGGCGGGCGGGGGAGGCCTATGGCCTGTTCGTCTTCACCAACGAGGGGCGCCGGCTGGTCGGCGGCATCAACCTCTCCAACGTCCGCCGTGGCGTCGCCCAGGCGGCCTCGGTCGGCTACTGGATGGGCCAGCCCTATGCCGGCCAGGGTTTGATGACGGACGCACTGCGGTCGACGCTCCCTTTCGTCTTCGACGACCTCAGGCTGCACCGGCTGGAAGCCGCCTGCCTGCCGCACAACGAGCCGTCCAAGTCCGTCCTCGCCAAGGTCGGCTTCCACGAGGAGGGGCTGGCCCGCCAGTACCTCCGCATCAACGGCCATTGGGCCGACCATCTCCTGTTCGCGCTCCTGCGCGCCGACTACGACGCCCTTCTCCGTCTCCCGCGCTAGGAGCCCCGATGCGCAACCTGACGCCGACCTCGATCACCCAGGCCTTCGCCGACTATGCGCGCAACGCGCCGTCGGCGCGCACGCGCGAGCTGATGGTCTCGCTCGCAAGCCACCTCCATGGCTTCGTGCGCGAGAACAAGGTGACGCAGGAAGAGTGGATGGCGGCGATCGACGTGCTGACGCGCGCCGCCAAGTTCACCGACGACAAGCGCAACGAGTTCATCCTTCTGTCCGACCTGCTGGGCGTCTCCTCGCTGGTCGACATGGTCAACACGACCGACGCCGGCACGACCTCCTCGCTGCTCGGGCCCTTCCTGATCGAGAACGCTCCCGAGTTGCCCAACGGCGGCGACATGTGGCGGGGCCAGGAGGGCGAGCCGCTGGTGGTGAGCGGCAAGGTCGTCGACGAAATGGGCAAGCCCGCCAAGGGCACCGTGCTGGCGCTGTGGCAGAACGCCGGCAACGGCCTCTACGCGCAACAGGATCCCAAGCAGGCGCCGACCAACTATCACGCGCGCCTCAAGGTGGCCGACGACGGCACCTTCGCCTTCACCACCGTGCGCCCCGTCGCCTACCAGGTGCCCTATGACGGCCCGGCCGGCGACATGCTGCGCGCTTTGGGTCGCGACGCCTGGCGGCCGGCGCACCTGCACATGATGGTCCATGCGCCGGGCCACAAGCCGCTGATCACCATGTTCTTCCCCGACGACGACAAGCACCTCGACAGCGACGCCGTGTTCGGCGTGCGCGTGCCGTTGGTGCTGCCGTTCGCCAGGGCGAAGGACCGCGCATCCCTGCCGGCCAACCTCGCTGCGCGCGAGACGTTGCCGCTGCCGGTGTGGACCGCCAGGCTCGACCTGTCCCTTCCGCCCCTCTGACCTTGGCTTGATGCGCCTTCTCGCCGTTCGCGACGTCTCCAAGGTCTTCGCCAATGGCGTGAAAGCGCTCGAAGACGCGTCGCTCGAGATCGAGGCCGGCGAGTTCCTGAGCGTGCTGGGCCCGTCGGGCTGCGGGAAATCGACCTTGCTGCGGCTGATCGCCGGGTTGGAGACGCCGAGCGCCGGCTCGATCGAGTGGCAACAGGGCCGTCCCGATCTCGGCTTCGTCTTTCAGGAGCCGACGCTGATGCCGTGGACCACGGCACTGGGCAACGTCGCGCTGCCGCTGAAACTCGCGGGTATGGCCCGTTCGGAGCGCGAGGCGCGGGCGGCCGAGGCTCTGGGTCATGTCGGCCTCGCAGGCTTCGAGAGAAGCTATCCGCGCGAGCTGTCGGGCGGCATGAAGATGCGTGTCTCGATCGCCCGCGCGCTGGTGACTGCGCCCAAGCTGCTGCTGATGGACGAGCCCTTCGCCGCGCTGGACGAGATCACGCGGCGGCGTCTCAACACCGACCTGCTGGAGCTGTGGCAGCGCACGCGCTTCACCGCCGTGTTCGTGACGCACTCGGTCTTCGAATCGGTCTTCCTCTCGCAGCGCATCGCGGTGATGAGCCCGCGGCCGGGCAGGGTGCTGTCGGAGATCGCCATTCCGGCCGCCTATCCGCGGGCCGAGTCCTTCGGCACCTCGGCAGAGTATGCCGCGCTCTGCCGCACGACCTCGGCGCGCCTCGCCGAGGCGATGGCGGCGGCATGAGCGCCCGCTTCGTCGCCCCGATTCTCATGGGCCTTGCGATGCTGGGCCTGTGGGAGGCGATCGTGCGCAGCGCCGCCATCCCGCCCTACATCCTGCCGGGGCCCATCCTGGTGGCGAAGACGCTGGTGACCGACTGGTCGACCCTCTGGCCCGCGCTCGTCGTCACGATGCAGATCACCCTCGAGGCGCTGCTGGCGGCGGTCGTCGTGGGCGTGCTGCTGGCGGTGCTGTTCTCGCTGTCGCGCTGGGTCGAGCTCTCGCTCTTCCCCTACGCCATCATCCTGCAGGTGACGCCGATCGTGGCCATCGCGCCGCTGATCATCGCCTGGGTCGACGACGTGCACGTCTCGCTGCTGATCTGCGCCTGGCTGGTCGCCTTCTTCCCGATCCTGTCCAACACAGTGCTCGGCCTGCGCTCGGTCGACCGCAACCTGCTCGACCTGTTCGGGCTGTACGGCGCCGGCCGCTGGCGCACCCTCGTCGACCTGCGCCTGCCGGCGGCGCTGCCCTATTTCCTGGGCGGCCTGCGCATCTCGGGCGGCCTGGCGCTGATCGGCGCCGTCGTCGCGGAATTCGTCGCGGGCTCGGGCGGCCGCGAGTCGGGGCTGGCCTGGCGCATCCTCGAATCGGGCTACCAGCTCAAGATCCCGCGCATGTTCGCCGCCCTCGTGCTGATCTCGCTCGCGGGCATCGCGATCTACCTGCTGCTGTCCTTGCTCTCGCACCTGCTGCTGCGCCGCTGGCACGAGAGCGCGATGGCCGGGGAGTAGCCCATGGTACGGACGAGGGCCCGCGCGAAGGACGAAACCCGTCTCATCGTCATGCTGGTCTATCCCGGCGTGATGGCCATGGACGTGTTCGGCCCGCTCGAGGCGTTCGCCATGGCGAACCAGGTCGCCGGCCGGCCGATCTATCGCATTGTCGTCGCCAGCATGGACGGTGCGCCGGTCAGCACGTCGATCGGCGTGATGCTGCATCCGTCGCTCGCCGTGTCGCAGATCGCGGAGCCGATCGACACGCTCCTGGTTTCCGGCGGCTATGGTCAGACGGATGCGAGCGGCGACCGGCGCCTGCTGGCCTGGGTGAGGGAAGAAGGAACGAAGGCCCGACGCTGCGGCTCGATCTGCACCGGCGCGTTCGTGCTGGCGGCGGCCGGCCTGCTCGACGGACGGCGCGCCACGACGCACTGGGCGCTCGCCCAGGAGTTCGCCCGCGATCATCCGAAGGTGAAGGTCGACGTCGAGCCGATCTTCGTCCGGGACGGCGGCATCTACACCTCGGCCGGCGTCACCGCCGGCATCGACCTGGCGCTTGCGCTGATCGAGGAGGATCACGGCCGCAAGGTCGCGCTCAGGGTGGCGCGCTCGCTGGTCGTCTATCTCCAGCGCCAGGGCGGCCAGACGCAGTTCAGCACACGCCTGCAGGTGCAGTTCACGGAAAGCGGTCCGATCCGCCAGGCCCAGGACTGGGCGATGGAACATCTCGCGGCTGACCTCAGCGTGCCGGTGCTCGCCGCGCGGGCCGGCATGAGCGAGCGCACCTTCCGGCGTGCCTTCGTCGCCGAGACCGGCGAGACGCCGCGAGACTTCGTCGAGCGCATCCGAGTCGAGACCGCTCGGCAAATGATCGAGCAGGCGACGCTGCCGTTGCAGACGATCGCCCGGCGCTGCGGCCTCGGAGCGACCGACACGATGCGCCGCGCCTTCCTGCGCCGCCTCGGCATCACGCCACAGGACTATCGCAGCCGGTTCTGAGCCTCCTCGCCGTGGCTGGCCGGATTCTCGGGTGAATTGGCCGATTCTGCTGCGACGCAGCAATGGCTCGCCACGACCGAGTGCCCGATGCTCTGCGACGGGTGCAAGAGTCGGTGGGAGCGTATGCATATCCATGAACTGCGCGTCGACGCGGCCTGGAACCGCCGTCGGCCGCTCACGGCGGGCGACATTCTCGGCCATGCCGGCTTGCGGGAGGTCCTGCGCCGGCAATCCGGGCTTCTGTTCGACGGCCTGGGTGTCGACCCGCGGCTCGCGGTGATGCTCGCGAGCCAGCCGCGGTTGCTGATGGGCCATGCCGGCCTCGGCCTCTGCTTTCGCGCCGGCACGCCCGCGCGGCCGGGCTCCGTCAGCCGCGTGAGGTTCTCCGAGCTCATCTCGCTGCATGACCTGGCCAGCCGCCGGACCGCCGACGCGTTCGTGAAGGACATGCTGGCGTGCGGCTACGCCAGGCTGCGGACCGACGTCAGCGACCGGCGAACCCAGCCGATCGAGCCGACCGCGGCCGGCCTCGACGCGGTCCGCGGCTGGCTGATCGTCCACCTGTCGACGCTCGACCAACTCGACGGTCGCGACGGCAGCGGGAGCCGACTCAACACGTTCGTCGACACGCCGGACTCCCTCGCGCTGCTGCAGCCGGCGGTCTCCGACAGGTTTCTCTCCTCGCAGCGCATGCGCGAGCTGGAGCACGCCGCGGCGCTTGGCTTCTGGCTGCACGGTGGCGGCCTCGATAGGGAGCTGATGTTCGCCGGCCTGGACGAGAGCGTGCCGGCCACCGAGCGCATCCCGGTCGGCGCGTTGTCGGTCCCGGCGATGGCCGGCAGGCTCAGGCATTCGCGGTGGGAGATGGCGAGCAACCTGCGTGCCGCCGAGGCTGCAGGCCGTATCGGCTGGTCGGGCAAGCGCGGATGGTCGGAGGTATGGATCTCCGGTGGCCTGCTTCGCGAGGTCGCGATGGCCGAAGCGGTGAAGCTCGCTCTCATCGATGACGCGTTCGCCGATTGCTTCGGCGGAATCGCGTTCGCTCAGCGGCCCATGGCGGCCTTTGCCAGGAAGAGCGAGGCGGTGGCCACGCCGGCCGCCAGCAGCAGGTAGCCCACCTCGTAGGAGTTGGTGACGGCCAGCACGCCGCGGAACAGGAGCGGCGAGAGCAGCGCGCCTGAGAACACGAAGAGCTGCGTGGCGCCGGTGAACTCGGCGGCGCGGCCGGGCGGCGCGCGCAACGCGCTCTCGGCGATGAACACGCCGTTCCAGCCGACCGCGGTGCCGCCCAGCACGATGAAGACGAAGTAGACCGCGACGGTCGGCCAGGCGGGCGTCGAGAACGCCATCGCCGTGGCTGCAACGGCAATGAGTGCTCCAATGCCGGCCAGCACCGCCGACGGCTTCCTCAAGAGGTCGGCGATGGCCCCCCAGAAGACGCGGCCGAAGGCGCCGGTGACCGTCGCCGCCGACAGGAGCGCGCCGGCCAGCACATAGGACATCTTCAGCCCGTCGACGGCGTAGACGACGGTGAAGTTCACCACGATCGCCTGTGTGGCCGAGAACAGCATGCCGATGAAGCACATCGGCCGCAGGATCGGATCGCGCCACGCGAGCCCCAGCGGCTCGAAGATCTCGGCCAGCGTCGGCAGGCGCGTACCGCGGCTCGCGTGACGATCCTCGTCGTAGAGGCCGCGCAGCGGCTGCACGGCGATCGCGGTGGCGATCGAGATGAAGCCGATCGAGGCGGCGGCCCATCGCCAGCCGAAGTCGAGGGCGAGCGTGGGCAGCAGCGCACCGCAGATCGCGAAGCCCAGGGGCACGCCGCTCTGCTTCAGCGAGAAGGTGACGTTGGCCAACCGCGGCGGCGACACCTTGGCGAGGATGTGCGAGCT
The DNA here is from genome assembly GCA_004296815.1 of Reyranella sp. GTDB lineage: Bacteria > Pseudomonadota > Alphaproteobacteria > Reyranellales > Reyranellaceae > Reyranella. The sequence continues at coordinate 27,676 of SCVT01000117.1, forward strand.
CGCGATGGTGAGCGGACCCGAGCCCAGCCCGACGACGAAGGCGGAGAGGGCGGCGAGCGCCAGGCCGCCGACAGCAAACAGGAACGACCCGACAGCGGCGACCAGCAGGCCGGCCTGGATGAAGCGGATCGGTCCCAGCCGGCGGTTGATCGTGCCGCCGCCCAAGGTCGAGAGCATCGCGGCGAGATAGACCAGCGAGACGTAGTAGGCGACGTCGGCCGCCTCGACGCCGAGCTCGGGCGCGGCGGCGGGGGCCAGCACCGAGGCCTGGTTGAAGCCCATCGTGGCGACGAGCTGCACCAGGGTGAGCGAGACCAGCGCGATCAGGTAACGGCGAAGGTCGGTCGGCGGTGCGGCGGCGTTCATTGGCCGCCGACTATAGCGGTGCGCCGCTGCTCAGGGCGAGCGAGACGGGGCCGGCGCCGTCGTGCCCGGCGGCGCTTTCGGCTTCAACGGGTCGGACGGCGACGGAGAGACCGCTCCTGCGGGCGGCAGACCCTTCAGCTCCTCCCGCGTCACCTCGCAGTCGCGATTGCGGTCGTAGCGGACGAAGATGGGGTTCGGCTTGCCGGCGAATTCGCGCATCGTGAGGCGGCCGTCGCGGTTGTCGTCGAAGTATCCGAGCTCGGCGCCGGCGAGGATCGGCTCGATCTGGCCCAGCGCCCTGAACTCCTGCACATCGAGGAACCCGTCGCCGTTCTTGTCGGCGCGCCGGAAGATCAGCTCGGCGTAGCGCGTCCACTCACTGCAGGTCAGCGTGCCGTCGCCGTCGAGGTCCCAGCGCGA
>SCVT01000118.1 GCA_004296815.1 Reyranella sp.
TCGGGGCCCTGCTGGCTGTTGACCTTGGTGGTGACCACCAGCTCGTCGCGGTGGCCCTTCATCAGGCGGCCGAGGATCTCCTCGGACTTGCCCTTGCTGTACTCGTCGGCGGTGTCGAAGAAGTTGATGCCCGCATCGCGGACCGCCTTGTACATCGCGGCCGAGGTGGGCTCGTCGGCATCACCGCCGAAGGACATGGTGCCGAAGCAGAGTTCGGAGACGGAGACGCCGGTGCGGCCGAGGAGCTTTGTCTTCATGCCGAGGGTTGTAGCACCCCTCAGCCGCGCGAGGGAACGAGCCCAAGGGCCTGCATGATCGCGAGGCTGTCCGTCAGGTTCCAGGTCTCGACGATCCGGCCCTGAGGATCGAAGCGGTGCAGATCCCAGAACGTCGCCTGGATGCGGCGGTTGGTCGGCGCGACGCCCATCACGGGCTTTGTGTGCGTCGCGGTCGTCGTGCAATGGCCCATGACCCAGTCGTCCTCGGCGACCGCATGCTCGACGACGATCTGCAGGTCGGGCCAGCTTTCACGCGTCGATGCCAGCGACTGCTCGATATGCTGGCGTCCCGGTCCCACGTCGCGCGACCTGAGCTGATGATCGGGCGCGTAGTAGCTCATGCAGCGATCGAGGTCGCCGTCGTTGAAGGCGGCCTTGGCCTTCAGATAGTTGTCTTTGTTCCTCGCTGCGCTCATGGGCGCAGTCTACGGTCTGCGACGCCCCTTGCGTTGAACAAACGTGCGGGCAATAGACGGACATGGCGTCCGCCACCCCTCCCTTCGCGACGTCGGTCTTCTCGGCCGGTATCGACCGGGTCGCGCTGCACAGCAATCCCGTGACCTGCGTCATCTCGGGCATCCGGGGCGCCGTCTCGGTGATCGGCGGCGGCGAGCGCATCACCGGCGACGTCGTGCTCATCCGCCCGGGCATCGAGCACAGGGTCGTCTGCGAGGGCGGCATCAACGCGATGTACCTCGACGGCCTCTCGTGGCCCGAAGGTGCGACGCTCGCGGAACGCCTTCAGGGCCGGTTCGGCAATCTGGCCTTCGATGCCCTCTTCCAGGGCAACGGCGCGCAAGAGGAATTGCGTCGGCGCCTCGCCCACGGCCTGCCGGTATTCCCGCAGCAACTGGCGAGCGTCATCGAGGAGCTGACGTCCGATCCGATGTCGCGGATGTCCCAGCAGGAGCTGGCCGATCGTTTGAAGATGGAGAGGACCCGGGCACTGCGTCTGTTCAAGGCGGGAACCGGCCAGACCTTCCGCCGGTTCAAGCAATGGGCGGGCCTGCGTCGCGCCGCTCGGCAGATTGCATCTGGCGAGTTGGTCAGAACGGCCGCGATGGACGGCGGCTTCGCCGACACGGCCCACCTCACCCGGACCTTTCGCAACTCCTTCGGCGTCACGCCATCGGAGGCCATCGCCGGACTGGCGACGGCCTCCGCAAGATAGATCGACGAAGGACCTTTAGAGGCCCTTGGCGCCGAACGAGCGCTCCAGGGTCTTCTCGGCCACCTTGCGGCCGATCTCCTGGCCCGCATCGATGTCGAAGCGGTAGTGGATGCCGGCCCACACGCGGGCCTCGGCCGCTTCCTTGCCGATCGCCAGCAGGCGCGCCTTGTCCTGCGGGAACACGCCCGCGAGGACCACCGCCGCGGCGGTCGAGAAGCAGCCGTGCGCGGCCGGGTAGCTCGGATGGTTCGGCGGCGGGAAGACGCTCTTCAGCTCGGCGTCGACCATCGTGGGCCGCGGATACCAGAAGGTGAACTTGGCATCCCAGCAGGCGATGCCGGCGTCGAGCAGCGCCACGTTGACTGCTGTCAGCACACGCGAGGCGACCGCCGGCGAGTAGCCGTACTCGAGCAGCTTCTCACGGGCGATGTCGTTCCACATCGTGTGGGCGCGCGCGCCGCCGTTCACTTCCCAGAAGGTCGCGCGGTGGTTCGACTTGGGCGAGCGCTTGAACTCCTTGAGCTCGGCCAGGTCCTTCTTGAGCTTCTCCGACTCGACCGCCGGCGGCGGCGCGGGACGGAACTCGTTGTTGGCGCTCAGCACCCACGCCTTCCACGTGCCGGCCATCGGCGCGATCGGGTTGGTGCCCTTCCACTTGTCGGCGCCCTCGGGGACGCTGCCCGTCCACTTGGCGTCGCTGCCGTCGGCCTTGCCGTAGGCCACGGCGAGCGTGCCGACCCTCTGGCCGATCGCGCGGCCGGTCGCGGCGTCCTGCGCCTGGTCGGCGCCGGCGGCGAGACGGACCCGGATCGCCTCGTCGGCCTTCGCCGCGAACTCGGCGGCCTTGGCCGGGAAGAAGTAGGACATGACCTCGGCGGCGGCCGCGGCGGCAGCGGCGTACTCGGACGGACCGGTGGTGCCCTTGCGCTGGGCGCGCGCAACCGCGGTGGCGTCGTCGAGGGCTGCCTGGAAGAGCGCCAGGTGGCGCGCCGACATCGGCAGCGTCACGAACGCCTCCTGCATCTGGTCGAGCAGGATCTCGTTCCAGCGATAGGCCGGACCGCCGACGCTCCACCACTGCAGCTTCGCCATGTCGTCGGCCGAGCGGGTGACGGCGATCTTCTTCAGCTCGGCCGCCTGCTGGGCGGTCGCGGCGGCGGCGGGCATCTCGACCTCGCCGTAGCTCTTGACCAGCCAGCCCTGCGCGCGCGGCGCGGGTCCGGCGGTCTTGTCGGTGGCGAGCGCCGGCACGCTCGCGGAGGCGAGCAGCACGGCGATGAACGGTGTGACGAGTTTCATGACGATCTTCCTTCTCTGTCTTTCGGTTGGTTGGGTGGTTACTTCCGGAGGAACGCGTAGTCGGCCGAGTACGGGACGGCGAGCAGCGCGCCTGCTGCCGGACAGGCGCCCTCGGCGACGCCTCCCTTGGTGTTGATGCGCTGGATGGTCGTGGTGCCGGCGACGGCGCCGTTGCCCTTGCGGTCTGTGACCTCGAGCTTCAGCAGCGGGATGTCGGCGGCGCTGGCGGCGGGCGCGCGGCCTGCGACCTTGGCGAACACGATGCTGCCGTCGGCCAACTCCCAGGCCGGGCCGGCATAGTGACGGCCCACGGTCTTGCCGTTCTCGATCAGCGTCGCGACGGGCTCGCGGAACGCCCAGGCGAGCGCGCCGTTCGGGCCGGCCTTGCATTCGTAGACCTGCACGCCCTCGGCGTGGAGGAAGGCGATCTGCTGCTGGCCGGGCTCGGCGATGGCTGCCGGAACTTCAGCCTGCACCGCGGTCGAGGTCAGCAGGATGGCGATGGTGACGAGCGACGCCGCGGGCGAGGCCAGCAGCATGGCGAGGGTGATGAGCTTGCGTGTCTTCATGACTGTATCCATTCCTTTGCTTGAGGCGCGGGATGGATACTTTCGGGATGCTGCAGGCACTATGCCCGGAACGCCGCCATTCTTTGCCGGCCCGCCGGATACGGAAACCGAGTTGATCGATCGACCGTAGTCGTTGATCGATCGGCCGGAAAAGACCGCGCTACTTCTGTGGGCGGCGCAGTCCCAGCAGGCCGACGGCGAGCGCCAGCGCGCCGCCGATCAGGAAGCCCGCGCCGTACTCGCCCGTGAGCGTGAGCGCGACACTGAACGCGAGCGGCAAGGTGAGCGCACCGGCGTCGCCGAACGCCAGCACCGCGCCCGTCGTGGCGCCGATGCGGCCGGGCGGCGAAAGCTGCGCCACCTCGGCCAGCAGCACGCCATGCCAGCTGACCGCCGTGACGCTGAGCGCACAGGCCGCCGCCGTCGCGCCCCACATCGGCCAAGAGGGCGCGATGATCGCCGTCAGCGTCGCCGCCCCCGCCATGGCGATGCCGAGCAGCGCCAGCAGCAGCGCGGGCCGCACGAAGCGCGAGGCGAGCCAGCCCCAGAAGATGCGCGCCGGCACCGCGACCGCGACGGCGATGGCGAACACGATGCCCGCCTGCTCGAGCCCGTAGCCCAGGCCACGCACGAGGTAGAGGACGAAGAAACCGGTGAACAGCGTCTGCAGGCCGACGAAGCTGAACATGGCGAGGCACATCATGCGCAGCGCCGGGTCGCGCAGCACCGAGGCGACGTTGGCGCGGATGTCGGCCGGCGACAGCGGCTGCGCCGGATTGCGGTCGGTGTCGAAGCGCTCGCGCAGTGGCTGCAGCGCCAGCGCCGTCAGCAGGCAGAGGCCGCCGATGACCAGGAGCGTCGTGCGCCAGTCCGAGACCGTGACCAGCCACGGCGCCACCACGCCCGCCGCCATCAGGCCGATCGGCACGCCGCACTGCTTGATCGAGAATATGAGCGGCGCCAGGTGCCTGGGCGACAGCCGCCCCAGCAGATGCGAGCTCGACGGCGTTGACACCGCCTGCCCCAGCCCGCCCAGCACCGTGCCGGCCGCGAACAGCACGAGCCAGCCCGGACTCATGATCGCGAGGCTGAGCCCCAGCGCCGTCATGCCGATCTGGGTCATGCGCATGGCGCCGTAGCGCAGGATGAAGCCGCCGCAGCACATTGTCGTGACGAAGGCCGCCAGCGAGCCCACCGAGAGATAGACCCCGACCAGAGCCGGATCGATCGCCAGGTCGACCACGATCGCCGCCGCGATCAGCGGCACGGTCGACCGCCCCAGCGTCGCCAGCGACTGCTGGATCGTCATCGTGGTCAGCGCGAGATAGAGGGCGGAGATGGCGTGTATCCCTGTCGATCGTTCGCTCAGCAGAAGAGCAGAAGATGACATGAAGCGCCTGCAAGAGTCGCGCCTTCGCCCGTTGCGGGGTACGCTCTGCGGCATGAAAGACGGAGGAACGTTCGACTATATCGTGACGGGCGCTGGCTCCGCGGGCTGCGCCGTCGCCGGCCGCCTCTCCGAGGACGGCCGCTTCCGCGTGCTGCTGCTCGAGGCGGGACCGAAGGACACCTATCCCTGGATCCACGTGCCGCTCGGCTATCACAAGACCTTCAACAATCCGAAGGTCAACTGGATGTTCGACAGCGAGCCCGAGCCCGAGCTCAACAACCGCATCATGTACCAGCCGCGCGGCAAGGTGCTGGGCGGCACCAGCTCGATCAACGGCATGGTCTACATGCGCGGCAACGCGGCCGACTACGACGAGTGGCGCCAGCGCGGCTGCGAGGGCTGGGACTACCAGTCCGTGCTCCGCTACTTCCGGCGCGCCGAGGACAATGCCCGCGGCGCGAATGAATTCCACGGCGCCGGCGGGCCGCTCAAGGTCACCGACCATCGCTGGCATCCGCCGCTCGCCCAGGCGATGCACGACGCCGCGGTCGAGGCTGGCATCCCGGCCAATCCCGACTTCAACGGCGCCACCCAGGACGGTGTCGGCTTCTACCAGACCACGATCGGCGGCAATGCGCGGCGCTGGTCCTCGGCCCGCGCCTATCTCGCGGGCGCCAAGCAGCGCAAGAACCTCACGATCGCCACGGCCGCGCACGCCACGAAGCTCGTGATCGAGAACGGCCGCGCCACCGGCATCGAGTACAACACGCCCTACGGCCCGGTGCGTGCCAAGGCCACGCGCGAGATCGTCGTGTCGGGCGGCGTCTACGGCAGCCCGCAGCTCCTGCTGGTCTCGGGCCTCGGCCCGGCCGCGCATCTCAAGGAGCACGGCATCGAGGTGGTGCGCGACCTGCCCGGAGTCGGCAGCAACCTGCACGACCATTTCAACAGCTACATCGCCTACCGCTGCACCCGGCCCGAGACGATGAACGACCTCGCCAACAGCCTGCCGCGCCGCCTGCTCGCCGGCATGCAGTACCTGTTCGGCCGCACCGGGCCGCTCGCCAGCATGGGCCTGTTCGTCGGCGCGCTCGTAAGAAGTGACAAGCGGCTGGAGCGGCCCGACCTTCAGATCAACATGTTCGCCTGGGCGATCAAGACGCGCGACCGCAACGGCGTGCAGCCGCAGCCCTTCTCCGCCTTCGGCCTCTCGCCGGTCCATCTCACGCCCGAGGGTCGCGGCACGGTGCGACTGAAGTCGCCGGACCCTTTGGCTGCGCCCGAGATCCGCTTCAACTTCCTGAAGACGCAAAACGACTGGAACGCGATGCTGGCCGGCATGCGCATCTGCCGCGAGATCGCGAAGCAGCCTTCGCTCGCGCCCTACATCGCCGAGGAGATCCTGCCCGGCCCGCACGTCACCGGAGATACCGAGCTGCGCGCCGACCTGCGCGAGCGCGGCGTCTCCAACCTCCACCCCGTCGGCACCTGCCGCATGGGCCACGGCTCCGACGCCGTGGTCGATCCGCAGCTCAAGGTGCACGGCATCGAGGGCCTGCGCGTCGCCGACGCCTCGATCATGCCCAGCATCGTCGCCGGCAACACCAACGCCCCCTCGATCATGATCGGCGAGAAGTGTGCCGACATGGTGAGGCAGGCCGCCGGCTGATCAGCGCGCCGCGGTCACCGGCGCGGGATTGATGGCCGCGTCGCGGTCGTGGAGGAAGAGGCCGCGGCAGTCGCGCGGCGCCGACCAGTTGGGATGCGACCATTTCGAGGGACGGCGGATCGCCACCGCATACTTGTTCGGATCGTCGACCGAGAGGCTCACGAAGATCGGAAGAGC